>CAZNKA010000050.1:0-8795 GCA_964573495.1 uncultured Acidiphilium sp.
ATAGGCGGCGGCTCGGACGAAAACGGCGATTATTCGCTTATAGAAATGCGCAATCGCTTTAAAGTAGGCGACGAATTGGAAGTTTTATCTCCGTCGGAAAATCATAACGCACGCTTTATCGTGCAAAAAATGACCGACGAAGATGGCGCCGATATAGACGACGCAAAGCTCGTTCAGCAAAAAATCAAACTTTATGCTCCGATAAAACTGGTCGCGGGCGATATGCTCAGACGGTAAGGTGATAAAATCGCGAAATCGAAACGGGTTGTGAGTTTAAGAACAACACGAAAAAAAAACCGAAAAGTACAAAACGTCGCTTCGTTAAATAATTGAACGCGAAAAGCGGCGCGCGTATAATTAATTTAATAAACTTCGGGAGGAAAAATCAATGAAAACAATAAAAAGGATAGGTGCAATAATGTTATCTACATGTTTTATCGCTTGCGGTCTTGCGGGGTGCGGCGGCGGTGGCGGCGAAAACGGCGGAACGAAGGCTTCGATTGCCGCGGTTTACCCGCTTAAAGGAGAAATAGTGTCGCTATCTCATCCTGACGTAGCGAAATTTATTCAAGATTACGTTCGCGGGAGCGACCGCGTTTCCGAGTATGAAAAAAATGGCGATCATTTTGCTATGCAATCGCTTGTTTTAAAGTGGGAAGCGCAAAATCCCGCCGAAAAATACGACGTTTTGTTTTCGTCTAATTCGGATATGTCTGATGCGCAAAGCTATTCGGTAAAAAGTGCGGCTTTAAAAATAAGCGATTTGTATTCAAACACTTCTTATTATTGGCAGGTGATCGCGGGGGAAGATAAGTCCGAAGTATTTTCTTTTAAAACGGCGGACGAGCCGCGCACCGTCAATATATCGGGGATATCTAACACGCGTGATATAGGCGGAAAACTTGCCGAAAACGGCAAACGCGTAAAACAAGGAGTGCTTTATCGCGGCGCCAATATAGACAATATACAAGAAGACGGCAAAAAAGACTTTTGCGAAAAATACGCAATTAAAACCGATTTGGACTTAAGAAATTTAACCGAAGGTCAAAAAGGCAGTTCGCCCGCGGGCGCGAGTATCAAATATTTCAATTACGCTTGCCCTTATTACGTAGGCGAAAGCGGAATAGACTATTCCGGCAATTACGAGAACATGGCGAATATCATGCGCGTTTTTGCGGATAGTTCCAATTATCCCGTATATTTTCACTGCGCAATCGGGCGCGATCGCACCGCGATGGTCGCAATGCTTCTTTTAGGCGTAAGCGGAGTTTCGCTCGACGATATCTGCTTGGATTACGAGCTTTCGTTCTTTTCGGAAAGCGGCTGCGTAGACGGAGCAACGGCTTCGGGTCAAAACAGTCAATTTATAAAAACGCTCGACCGTATTCAACGCTACGCCGAAGAAGGCGACGTAACTTTTGCCGATTGCTGCAAACGCTATCTTTTAACCATAGGTTTAACCGAAAGCGAAATTTCGGCTATAAAGGCTAATATTATAGCCGAATAAAATAAACTTTTTTAAGAGGAATAAAAAAATGAATATCGAAAAAACTTCGGGCGGTTTTAAAGTAAAAACCGAATGTAAAAACTATGTTTTCGGCGGGCAATCGCCGCTTATTTCGCAAATAGAAGTAGGCGAAAAACAGCTTTTGGCTGCTCCGGTTCGCGTCGTTTATCGCGACGGCGAGCAATTTTTCGTCTTGAATAACGCCGAATTTTTTAACGTCGCAAGCGAAAACTCCGTAACTTTATCGTCTTGTGCGCAAAGCGGGCTCGCCGTCGTAAACACCGTTATGAATATCGAAGAAGACGGGCTGTTAGACGTTACTTTGTCCGTCATGCCCGAAGCTTCCACGGGAATGGAATGTTTCGGCGTGGGCGAAATCAAAAAAAGAGATTTTTGTTTGGATAAGCTGTATATAGAAGTTCCGTTAAATAAAAAATTCGTGCGTTTTGCGCATATTTTCCCGATAGGTCGCTACGTTCGCGACGGCGTAAGCGTCGGCAACGATAGTTTGCGCGTAGCCGATTATCTGCCCGAAAAAGAGCTGCATTGCGGTTTTAAGCAGCAAGTTTTAATAATGGGCGACGATTGCGGCTTCGGAATTTTCTTCGAAAGCGACCGCGATATAGTTTATGGCGATAAAGGCAAATTCTTTGAAATAATAAACGAAGAAGACGCATACTTGCTCCGCGTCAGACTTATAGACGCCGTTCCCGATCAGTGGCGCGTTCCCGAAAAATATTTGCTCGATTCCGACGCTTGGAAAACTCACGTATTCCCGCTTTCGTTCCGCTTCGGAATGCAAACGCTCCCCGTTCGCAAATGGGATTATTCAAAGGTTTTAGAGCGTAATCTGCATATGTCGGCATACGAAAAAACTCCCGACGGCGACTACGAAAATTATATGTGGGAGCCCGTTAAAGAGTGGGGCGGCGAATCGCGCATGCAACGTTTAGAGCGTTTCGGCGTTAAAGTGCTTTATATTCACGAAAGTTGGGACGATTTCCAAAACAGCCCGATTTTAAACGAGGCTAGCGAAAAACGCCTTAAAAAAATCGTTACTTATTGTCACGAGCGCGGCATAAAAGTAGTGCCGTACTTCGGGTATGAAATAAGCACGCTTTCGCCCTTATTCGCAAAATACGGCAAAAAATTCTTGCGCGTATCAGAAGAAAATAAAAATTTGGGCTGGCACTATTACAGGTATCCGTATCAGCGAGATATCCCCGTATGCCTTAATAACGAGTGGAAGGATATATTCTTCAAAGGTTTAGCGGATCTTCAAACCGAATTCGGGTTCGACGGCTTTTATTTGGACGGAACCGTTTGGCCCGTAATTTGCAAAAACGTAGAACACGGTTGCGGTTTTTATAAAGACGGCGAACTTCACGGAACGCACGCGGTTTTCGCAATGCGCGAGTTTATGAAAAATTTATATGATTTTTGCAGCGCGCGCAACCTTATAATAAACGTTCATCCGGACGGAGCCATTAACCTTGCAACCATCGCTTATTGCACTTCGGTGTGGGACGGCGAATTTTTCCAATCGCGCCTTTTAAACGGCGAGCTGGACGAAGTTCCGGAGCCGCTTATAAGAACGCAATATTCGGGCGCTTGCACGGGTATCCCCGTTTACGCGCTTTATTACGTAAATCCCCCGACATGGCGTTTTAGGCAAGCCGCCGCTCTTTCACTTTTGTGCGGAACGCTGCCTAAAGTAGGGTATTTAGACGAATCTATCGAATATATGTCGCGCATATGGGATATATTCGAGCAGTTCATAGCTCAAAAAGCGGTGTTCCGTCCGTATTATGAAAATAACGAAAGCGCACCCGTAAAAGTAAGCGGAGCGCCCCACGTTAAGCTTAGCTATCTCGAAACGGATAGCGAAATTTTGGCTATCGTTAGCTGCGTTAAAAAGAATATCAGCGAAAAAGCGGTCGTTACTTCGATTTACCCGGTTATAACCGACGCCGAACTCGAAAAAGAGTTGTCGTTAAACGGCAAAGTCGAATTCGAGTTTACGGACTTTGACTTCAAACTGCTCAGAATAGCTAAAAAATAAAATAGTAGCTAAAAATTAAAGCCTAAAATTTAAATATAAAAACGGAGCTAAGTGCCGATAATCGACCTATAGCCCCGTTTTTTATTTTTTTTCGTCTGCTTTTCGTTAAATAAAAACCGTATTTTTTCGCATAATAATCGCAAAGGCGGCGTTCGTTTAAAGCGAGTCGCGCGCCTTAGGGGTGTGTATGAGTAAAAACGAAATTATACGAATAGACGAATCGGGAAGAATAGCAATCCCGCAAGAAATGCTAAAAGTTTTAAAGCTCGAAGGCGAAAGAATAGTCGAGCTGCATGTCGAAAAAGAAAAACTGATTATAAAAAAATATTCGCCTGCACTCGGCTTGGGGGCGTTTTCGCAAAGGATTGCGGATGTGTCGGGCGATTTATCCGGTGCGACATGCCTGATTTGCGATACCGATAAGGTTTTAGGTTGCTCGTCTAGCGCGCTTAAAGACGTTGTCGGTAAAAAAATTTCGGCGGAGCTGTTGCGGCTTATCGCGGCGGGGCAACCATCGCTTATTAATGCGTCGGACGGCGGAAAATTATTCGATTTATGTGAGGATTTTTCTTTTAATTATCGCGCGCTCGCCGCTTTGCCTATTGTTTTTAACGGCATAAATATCGGTTGCGCACTGCTAGTCGGAACGGATAAAAACTGCGTTTTCGGCGACGAAGAAATTAAAATTTTAAAATTCGCGCGCGAAATGCTTTTAAGTGCGTTGGAAGCCGAAAAAAATGCTTAAATCGTACGGCGTAAGTTTAAAAAAATCTAAAAAAAAGTCTTTTTCGGGTCTTGGTGAAAAACTTTCGATAGGCGCTTTTGCCTATGCGGCTTCGTCGGTGGCGGTAAAAGCGATAGGCGCGCTGTATAAAATTCCGCTAAACGCGGCGCTCGGGGCAGAGGGCGCCGGGCTGTATCAAATGGTTTTTCCGCTTTACGCGCTGCTATTAACTCTTTCGGGCGCGGCGTTGCCTCAGGCGTTAACGCGTGCCGTCAGCGGCGGATATTCGGCGCGCGGCGCAGTTTTTATTTCGCTTTCCATATTCGGCGCGGCGGGTGCGTTTTTTTCGATAATTCTTGCCGTTTTCGGTGAAAAAATAGCAGCTTTTCAAGGAAATGCGGACGCGGGTTCGCTTTACGCGGCAATTTCTCCCGCCGTTTTTATTTGCTCTGTTATAGCCGTTTTTCGCGGAGCCGTTCAGGGCTGCGGCGAGTTTTTGCCCACCGCCGTTTCGCAACTCATCGAGCAAATAGTTAAAGCCGTTTTAGGGCTTTTTTTGGTTTATTACGTAGGCGGAACGGCTAAAAATAAAGCAACTTTAGCCGCTTTTGCAGTAACTTTTTCGGAAGTCGCGGCGGTTTTTTATTTGGCAAACGAATATCGCAAGCGTTTTTGCTCGCAGTCTGACTTTTCGCGCTTAAAAAAACCTTTGCTCGGTTGCGTTTCTTGCGTGGAAAGCGGCGGGAAAGAGTTAGGCGTTAAACGATTGCTTTTTTACGTTGCGCCGCTTTGCGCTTCGGGGCTTATTACTCCGCTCGCCGGCTTTTTAGACGGAGTTATCGCGTTAAATTTGCTTAAACCGAATTTTAAAAACGCCGTTTCGCTTTACGGCGCGTTTGCGGGCGGGGCGCAAACTGTATTATCCTTGCCCGTCGGCGCGCTTACGGCGTTTGCGTCGGCGTACCTTCCGCGATTGGTTAAAAATCGCAAGCTCGGCAAAGGTTTGTTTGCCTTTATTGCTTGCTGTTCGGCTTTAGCCGCCGCGCTGGTTTTTTGTTTTTCCGATATTATATCCGAAACGCTTTTCAAAAGTTTCGGCGAATATTTAAATTTGATTGCTTATTTATTGCGACTCTGCGCGCCAAATATCGTTTTCGAAAGCTTACTCGGGCTTTCCAACGTAATACTGCTTTCGAGAGAAAAACATTATTTTTCGGTATTTTCTATGCTAAGCGGGCTGGCTTTAAAGATCGCGCTCGATTTTTCGCTTATAAAAATCAGAGAAATTAACGTTTGCGGGCTTGTAATTTCCGATTGCGCCTTTTATTTGCTTGCGCTCGCTTTAAATTTAGGTTATATTATTTATATAAGTAAACGACTGCGCAAATAAGTATATGTGCAAATAAGTGCACGAATTTTTTCGTGCCGTTTATTTATCCGTTTAATTTTTTAACGGAACTCGGTGAAACATGCAAATAATTTTAATAGGCTTGGGGTGCGAAAAGGGCGGACTTTCCGTAGCCGCTTTAAACGAAATTAAAAACGCAAAAAAAGTTTTCGTGCGGAGCTTGGTGCCGCAAAGCACGCTCGTTTTAGCCGAAAACGGCATAGAAGCGCAGAGCTTCGACGAGCTTTTCGAAAAATCGCGCGGGTTCGATTCGCTAAATAAAAAAATAGCTTCCGCGGTTTTGGCTTTCGCGAAAAATTCGGTCGAGCAAGAAGGCACCGTCGTTTATTGTATGGACGGAAGCGTTGCCGAAGACAACGCCGCCGCTTTAATACTTAAACGTGCAAAAAACGTTAGGGTGTTAGAGGCGGCTTCGCGTTCTTTAAAACTTGCCGCCGAATATTCGTTTCGCGGCGGATACACTTCGGTTTCGGCTCACAGCGCGGAGCTTATAACTTCGGCTTGCGTTTTGCCTCTTATTGTTTACGATATAGACGACGCGTTTTTAGCCGCCGAATTAAAGCTTAAACTCTGCGACCTTTTCGGCGACGAAGCCCCCGCGATTTTAATTTCGGGCGGCAAAAAGAAAAAAATAAAACTTTTCGAACTAGATAGATTTTGCGATTATTCGTATAACACGGCGCTTTTAATCGAACGCCGCGAGCTTTGCGAAAAAGAACGGTTCTCTCTGGAAGATTTATTGCAAATATTATACGTTTTGCGCTCCGAAAACGGCTGTCCTTGGGATAGGGCGCAAACCCGCGAAAGCATCGCTTTGAATTTAATCGAAGAATGTTACGAATTATACGACGCGCTTTTATCCGGCGACGAGCTCGCTATCGCGGAAGAGTCGGGCGACGTGCTTTTGCAAGTCGCGTTCCATATGGTTTTCGGCGAAGAAGCGCACGAATATAATCGTTCGGACGTAATAAGCGGCGTGTGCGAAAAGCTTATAGAAAGGCACACTCACGTTTTCGGCACGGATAAGGCTAGCGGTGGCGAAGAAGCTCTCGAAGTATGGGAAAAAAATAAGGCTAAAGAAAAAGGTTTTGCTACGGCGGGCGAGTATTTGCAAAGCGTGCCTAAGTCTTTTCCCGCGGCGATGCGCGCGCAAAAATTGCAAAAGCGGGCGGCTAAATTCGGGTTCGATTTCAGTTCTCTCGGGCAAGTTTACGATAAAATAGCGGAAGAATGCGAAGAAGTAAAAAGCGCGAAAACGCAAGAACAAAGACAAGCGGAAGTAGGCGATTTGCTGTTTAGCGCGGTCAATCTCGCAAGGCTTACGGGTGCCGACGCCGAACAAGTTTTAAACGCTTCTTCCGATAAATTTTTAAATAGATTTATCGAAACGGAAAAGCTTTGCCTTGCGGACGGCAAAACGCCCGAAAAACTTACCGAAAAAGAATGGGACGACTATTACAATGCAGCTAAAAAGTGTAAAAATAGGTGACGTAATTTTAAAAAACAACGTCGTTATCGCTCCGATGGCGGGCTTTACGGATCAAGCGTTCAGGTCGTTATGTTTTTCGCTGGGAGCGGGGTTGTGCGTTACCGAAATGGTTTCCGCAAAAGGTTTGATTTATAAAAACGACCACACGCGCGAACTTTTGGCTTGCGGTAGCGAACTGGATAAAACCGCTTGCCAGATTTTCGGCGGCGAACCTTCCGTAATGCGAGCCGCTTGCGAAAGCGACGACTTAGCTCATTTTAAAATAATCGATATAAATATGGGTTGCCCGGTACCTAAAATTTTCAATAACGGCGAAGGTTCTAGCCTTCTCGGCGATATAAAAAGAGCGTCCGAAATCATATCTGAATGTGCAAAATCGGGCAAAACGATAACGGTTAAGTTTCGCGTCGGAATAGCCGATAACGGGCTTATAGCCCCGCTTTTTGCAAAAATATGCGAAGATTGCGGAGCTAAAGCGATAACGATTCACGGCAGAACGAAACAAGGCATGTATTCGGGCGAAGTTTTTTACGAGCAAATAGAAAAAGCCAAAGCCGCCGTAAAAATCCCCGTCTTTGCGAACGGCGGAATTTTTACTGCGGCAGACGCAGACTATATGATGCAACGCACCGGCGCGGACGGAATTGCGCTCGCTCGCGGCGCGCTTTTCAATCCGCTGCTCGTTTCCGACGTTTGCGGAGTTAAAACTCGAAAAACGCTAAAAGATTGCGCTTTTTATTTATTAGACGAACGCGTAAAATATATGCCCGATAAAATCGCGGCTCACGGAATGCGCAAGATGCTTTCGCAAATGTTGCGCGGCGTTCGCGGCGGCAAAGAAGCCAAGCTTAAAATTTTCGAAGCTGAAAGTTGCGCCGAAATTAAAAAAATATTAAACGAAACGCTTGTGTAAAGGCGTTTTTCGGCTAAAATTTTATATAAAGTAACCCGCGCGGACTTTTTAGAATATAATAAACCGCGTGGGGTATTTTTTTTGCGCGTTCGCGTTTTAAAATCGCTAAACGTAAGCGGAAAGTGCGATATAAACGTAATTCCGTTCGGCGTAATTGGCGAAATAAACTTTAAAAAACAAATAAAGGGCGAAGCTTTAGAACTTGTTAATTTAGGCAAACTTTCGCTAAAAACGGGCGGTATTTTGCTCGCGGGCGCGGTATCCGATAATTACGGAGTAAAACGGCGTTCGGTTTTTATTTTCGAGCGCGGCAGGCTTACCGCGGTTAGCGATATGAACTTTTTCGAGCAAGGTTTTTCGCCCGCGGCGGGGTATAAAATCGTGCAGTCGGTCGGCGGTAAAATCGGCGTTTTGGTGGATAAAGACGCGTTTTCTCCGTCGGCTGTTTTTTCGCTTTGTTCATGCGGTTGTAGCGCGATAATCGACCTATACGCGGACTTTTCTTTGCGCAAGGCGCGTGTTGCGGCTGAATTTTACGCCTATTGCCACGGCGTTAATTTTGCCGTAATTACGCAAAACGAAATTTGCGCTTTCGATTCTTTCGGCGAAAAAATTTTAACCCGCTCCGACGAAAAGTGCGCTCAAATTATTTTCCCCGCGCAAAAGGCTTGCTCGGACGTTCGAATTAAAAC
>CAZNKA010000051.1:0-8723 GCA_964573495.1 uncultured Acidiphilium sp.
GAAAAAGTAGGGAATAAGGTTCTTTATCTCGTAGGCAACAACAAAACGTTTAACGCGAACAAGAGAAAATTCCGTAACTCCTATAGCAACAACCCTTGGTTTACTACCGATAGCGGGCTCGTTGTTCCGTTCTGGACATACAGAAAATCCACAGCCGGTAAATCTAAGTCTTTAGAGGAAATCTTCAAGGCTCAGGTAATGAATAAGACTGCATGGAGCGGTATCTATAAAGGAGATAGCACCGTAGGCGATGTTGACGGCTTAACCGATATAGCTTAGTCAAAAAACAAAAATTAGTTCGTTAAACGAATTATGCCGAACGCGGCGGTAGATGCCGCCGCGTTCGTTTATTAAGGAATGCATATGAACAATGAAGAATTAACGCAAGCTTTGCCCGAACAAAACTTCGGCAACGGTTTGCCGAACAATAAAAAGATATTAACGCGGACGCAAAAGCGCAACTTGTTTTTCGGAGTTATGATTACTGTTCCGCTAATTCTCTTTTTTATATTTTACATATTGGTAAACTTTAACACTATAATTTTAGCCTTTAAAAAATACGAACCGGACGACTCGATGGGGTATAACGTAAGTTTTGCCGGGTTCGATAACTTCGCTTCGGTATTTAAATTGCTATCCACCGATGAAGGGTGGATGATGATAAAAAATTCGATTATTCTCTGGGCTTGCAAATTGTGCATAGGGGTGCCTTTTTCCATTTTATTTTCTTATTACGTTTATAAAAAGCGGTTGGCGTCGGGGTTTTTCAGAGTAATTTTGTTTTTGCCCAACGTTATTTCCAACGTAATAATGGTATCGATGTTTAGGTATTTCGTAGATAAAGCGCTTCCGGCGATGTTTCCTGCCGTTCTTGAGCAGAATTTCGTGTTGAAAAACCTTGAGACGGCTTTTCCTGCCGTATTGTTTTTTAACATCTGGTTGGGGTTCGCGGAACAAACGTTGTTATATACGAGTGCCATGTCTTCGATAAACGAATCGATAGTAGAGTCCGCTCAGTTAGACGGGGCTTCGAGCATGCAAGAATTATGGTACATAACGATTCCGATGATTTATTCGACGTTCGTTACGTTCGTTATAGTAGGCTTGGCGTTAATGTTTACGGACCAAATGAGTTTGGTTGCTTTTTATAACCAGTTCAGCGCTCCGCCCGAAATGCGGACGGTAGGATTTTATTTGTTCTGGCAAACTTACGAATCCGGGGGATATTTGTCCGGCGATAAGCTAAGTTATTCCGAACTTTCGGCTTTCGGTCTTTTAATAAGCGCGGTTATAATACCGATTTCTATCGGCGTTAAAAAACTTTTAGAAAAAATAGGGCCCAGTGCGGAGTAAGGGGGAAACAATGAATAAAGTTAAACAAAACAGAAAATTCAGCCCCGTTTTCCTAATAATAGGCATTATATTGGTGTGTTCCACCGCGTTTATGTTTTTGCTGTTTTTAATGGCGATCAACACGTCGTTAAAAAGCGACGCGGATCTGGATTTCAATAAGAGCTTGCCGTGGAATTTACCGGATATGTCATATTGGGGCGAAATTTGGGAACCCGATTATCCGAACAATATATTCGCAAACTATCTTACCACGATCAAATATTTAAAAATAGACGAACCGGGTGTCGGATATTATGCGGGCATTTTTAATAAAACCGCCGTAGCTGTTCAAATAAAAGGCAATTTGTTATCCAGTGCGTGGTATTCCATTCTGTATTCGTTGGTATGCGCCTTAGTGGCGGCGTTCGTGCCTATGTTTATGGGGTATTTGTGCGCTAAATATCGCAATAAAGTTTCTAGCTTTTTATACGCGATGGTTCTTTTCGTAATGGCTACGCCTATCGTGGGCAGCCAGCCTTCGCTTGTAAATTTGATGCGTTCTTTAAGGATATTCGATACGTTTATAGGCAACTGGCTAACAAAAGCGGGTTTTACGAATATGTATTTTTTAATATATTACGCATACTTCCGCAATCTTTCCGCCAGTTTCGACGAAGCCGCCGAAATAGACGGAGCTTCTCAGCTTTCGGTAATGTTTAAAATTTGCTTGCCGCTGGCTTCAAGCATTTTTTGGACCATCGTTTTAATGCTTTTCGTAAGTTTTTGGAACGATTACACCACGCCGATGCTTCTTTTGCCTTCTAAACCCACGCTTTCTTATTTGATCTATTACAGAACTACGTATTTAACGAGAGTTGACGTTCCCGGAAGAATACCGCAAGAAGTAAGCTTTGCAATAGAAGGCAGAAAGATGGCGGCTTTAATGATATTCGCCGTTCCTATCATAGTAGTGTTTGCCATATTCAACAAGCAGCTTATGACAAACCTGACGATGGGCGGTGTTAAAGAGTAACGCAAATTTTCAGCTAAGAATAAAATTATAAAAATTACAAAAAATAACAAAAAAAATTAAAGGGAAAAATATGGGTAACGAAAAATTTAAAATCAAAAAGTTAATTTTTATTCCGCTAATTTTGGCGGCGTGCCTTTTTACGGGTTTAGGCGTAAGCAGTTTGGTAAAGCCTACCGCTCAAGCTGCCGTTTTGGAATATTACGGTGAGGATATCCCCACGAGGGGTAAACTCGGCACTTCCGTAAGCCTTCCTAAAAGCGTAACCGTAGATTATAAAGGCGCAAGCAAAACGGCTACGGACGGCGTGATCGTATCGCCAAGCGATAAGATTACCGCCGTAACCAGCTCGCTTAAACTTGCCGAAGAAGGTAAATATACGATTAAGTATTATTTTGCCGAAGGCAACGTTAAGCATACCGTAAAACACGAAATCGAAGTTTATTCCGACTATTACAGCGTAACCGCAAACGGAACCACGGTTAAATTGTCCGACGCGGAAAATTCAACAAAAACAGGCAAAAACGGCGTTATAATAGACTTAAAGCAGGGCGATACCTTCACTTATAACGAGCCGTTAGACCTTACAAAAGTCGGCGAAAACGGATTAGCGGAAGTTATCGAAATAGACGGCATTTTGGGTTATACTGACGAAAATAAAAAAACGGACAATAACCCACTCGGTTACGTTTCTAACGTAGAAGCCGTTTGGGTAAGGCTTACCGATTGCTACAATCCCACTTTATACGCCGAATTAAGGATAGGTAAATCGCCCGACTATTCGGGCTCTATGTTTACGGGC
Organism: uncultured Acidiphilium sp.; assembly: GCA_964573495.1. Taxonomy (GTDB): domain Bacteria; phylum Bacillota; class Clostridia; order Christensenellales; family Borkfalkiaceae; genus HGM11416. Next base: position 3,165 of record CAZNKA010000051.1, read on the forward strand.
GTAAGAACTTCTTATCAACCGTGCACGGGCTTGGGCGATTATTATCATCATTCATGCACAGAAGTTAAAATAGACGGCAGAACGTATTGGTTATGGCCCGACGACAGGGGATACATGAGCAGTTTGGGACAATATAATACTCCCATGAAAACAGGGTTTATTTGGAGATACGATTATGACCAAAAGCGTTTTTACATTGCTCATGACGACACCGAAGATAGGTTAGTAACCGACCTCGACGAACCTATAATATTCACGGACGGCAACTTCTTCCCCGATTGGACTACGGGCGAAGTTTACGTAAGCATGTACGGCGATAACTATCTTAACGGCACAAGCGGCAGAGTAGAACTTTATTCGATAGGCGGAAAGGATTTATATTCCTCCATTCAAGCCGAATACGACGACGCCGTTGCCCCCGCAATAACTATTAACGCCAAAAAGACAGAAATCAAAGGCGCCGTAGGCGATACCATCGTAATTCCCGAAGCCACGGCTACGGACGTCAACTTGGTGGGTGACGTGGAGGTTGCGGTTTACCGCGGATACGGCACGGATTTTTGCAGTAACGTTTCGGTTACCAACGGCAAGTTCGTTTTGGCGGAAAGCGGAACTTATACGGTGCTTTACACCGCTACGGATAAAGCGGGCAACGTGGGCAGAGCTACTTTAACCGTTAACGCCGAAAAATACGAAGGGGGCAGAGCGATAGCTCTTACCCCGATAAAACCTGATTCCCTTATCGCGGGCGTTTCGACAACTTTAGGCTTCAGTTACGACAGTTTAAACCAAAGCGACGTAACGGTCAAAATCCGCGTGGAATCCGAAAATCAATCCGCCGAGTTCGACAAAGAAACAGAATTCACTCCGCTTTATTCGGGTAACTATAAAATAACCTACGTTTACGGCGACGACTTCTATTCTTACGAAAAATCGTTTAATTACGATTGTAAAGTAGACGCAAGCGTGGTTTCGTTCGATACGAACGTAGTTTTGCCCAAAACCTTTATTAAAGGCTTCTATTACTCGATAGACGGCGTAAAAGCTTATAACTACGTGAAAGGCTATCCTTCGGCTGCTCCCATGACCGCATACGCAGTGTTCGACGGCGGTTCCAAGCAAAAAATCGACGATATAAACAAAGTCGAAATAACTGGTAGCAAAACCGTAAAATTCGTTTTCGAAGCGGAAAGCGCGACTTACGAAACCGAAACGGTTTCGATAACAGACGTTAGCGGAACTTTAAGCTCTGAAATAAAAGGTGCAAGCTTGTTTACGGGTAATTTCAGTTCTAACTTAACGGGCGATAAATTAACGCTCGCTTCCAAAACGAAATCGGGTAACAATTCCTTTAAGTTCATCAACGCGGTATCGGCAAGAAACTTTACGTTCGGTTATAAAATTCCGGATGGAAGCGATAATTTCGCGAGCTTAAAACTCACTCTTACGGATTACGCGAATCCGTTAATCACCCTTACGATCGAAGTATTCAACAATGAGGACGGCGCGTATATGTCCGTTAACGGTGAAACTGCTAAATTGGTAGACGGTTTGTCGTTCGCGGGTGAAAATAACAATATAACCTATAACTACGCCGCGAAAAAAGTTGCGCTAGGCAAGGGATATTCGCTCGTTGACGTAGACTTTACTTCGGGTAAGTGTTATTTGACGGTCGAAACTTTAGGAATGACCGGCGAAACCGCCGTAACCGTAAACAAAATAAACAACCAAACGATAAGCCGTTCCATCGAAAAGGATAAGTTCGGTCCGCAAATTTATTTCGTAGACAATCAGGGCGAATACGCCAAGGGCGAAATCGTTAAAATCCGCGCGGCGGAATTTTCGGACGTTATTACGGGCGTAGACGCGTCCAGTATAAGCTTTTCTATTTTAGCGAACGACGGCGGACCCGTTAAAGACGCAAAAGGAAACGCCATAACCGAATTCGATTATACAAAAGATTACGAAATTTTGCTCGATCGCATTACGGACTTCTTCGCGGTATATACCGCAAAAGATTTTGCAGGAAACCAAACCAGTTCTAACTATATGATTTCTTGCGTGGATACTACCGCTCCCACTATAACCCTTACGAACATGAACGAAGGCGGAGTTATTCGCGTTAAAGCGGGGCACGAAATAAATCTTTGCTTTAACGTTACGGACGATATTTCTTCGCCGAGCAAAATAACCACTTATATTCACCTTTATTGCGACGATATGTATGGCTACGTTCCCAACTTCACGGATATGAACGAGAAAAACAGACCTTCCGACGGGAAGTTCGACGTTAAGTTCGTTATCGATATCAGGGGCAACTATACCGCGCAAATTCACTGTTACGACGAGAAAAACAACCACTCCGTAACGAGAGTTAAAATCATAGTCGAATAATAGGGGGGAAAGATATGAAAAAATTATTTAAAACATTAACCGCAGGCTTTTTGGCGGCAACGCTTATCTGCTCGGCTTCGGCTTGCGGCTTAAACGAAAGTAACGGCAGTACCGGCGGGGGCGACGTAGCGGATACAACCCTCGTGCGCGAACGTTATACCTACGAAGGCACTCATATTATGACGGCGCCCGAATTAGATAACGAATATCTCGTTCGTAACGGCGATACGGATTACGTTTTATTAACGCCTGCAAGCCCCGAATCGAACGAAAAAATCGCCATCGAAGAATTTCAAACTTTCTTTAAAAAAGCCACGGATATAGATATAAATATCGTGCGAGACGATTCCGAAGGAATAACTCTTAACGATAGGCAAAAATATATCTCCATCGGAAACACCGAACTCGTAACCAAGCTTACGGACGCCGAAAAGAAAAGCTATTTAGGCTTCGATGTCAAGCAGCTCGGGGTAGACGGCGTAAGAATAGTTAAAAAGAACAATACCGTTTATATTTTGGGCGGATCGGACAGCGGCGTGCTTTACGCTGTTTACGACTTTTTGCAAATTTGTTTTAACTACGAATTTTATTATACTAACTGCATCGAAATCGATACCGGCGTAAGAAATCTTAAAATGCGTAATTTCGACGTAACCGATATTCCGGATGCTCAAAACCGAACTACGGGTAACCCTGTTTCTTTGAGAAGTAAGTTATTCGATTTCGAAATCGAATCCGGATTAGTGGGAACCGACGATATCAATCGCAACACGAAACGTTATCGCGAAGTAAACGTGGCGTACGAATATTTGCCCACGTTTAAATATTACGGCAATCCCGGCGTTAGGGTATACGGATACCACTCCAGCGATTATTTTGCTTATCCCGGCTGTGAGGACAGAAACGGCAACGCCGTTTGGGAATCGAATTGGGGCGGCGACGACGGAATTCAGCTTTGCTACACCGCTCACGGCGACGAAGAGTCGTTAGAAAGATTAATCGATTTGGTAGTAGATAAAATCGTATATATTTTCGAAGAGTATCCCGAATACGCGGATAGGCACTATTGCGGCTTTACCACGATGGACGGCGGATCACAGTGCATGTGCGCGACTTGTACCGCCGCCTATGAAAAAGACGGCAATTCGTGGTCGGGTCAGATTATCCGCGTTTGCAACAGAGTAATGGAAAAGGTTCAGAAATGGCGCGCGGAACACGGCATGGACGATAACTTCACCTTGTTTTTCTTCGCATACGGCCCGACGGACCAAGCCCCCGTTATAGAAGACGCTAACGGCAATTATATCCCCGCAAACGACGAAGTAATTTGCCGCGACGACGTAGCTACGCTTCTCTGCTTATCAAACTATACTACCGAGTTGTACTGGCCTACCGCCGAATATCAACAAAAATTAGACTTAGTTGAGAAATGGGGCGCGGTAACGAGTAAAATGTTCAACTGGTTATACCAGATGAGATATTTGGGTTATTCCACTTACGTGGATTCTATAACTCAGTTAAACAGCGACTTTTACGCGTATCTTTTGAATTACGGTTCGCTTTCTTTAAAGAACCAAGGCGATTGGCAGGGCGACAGCATAACCGGTTGGGGCGTTTTAAACGAATATTTATTCTCTAAATTAATGTGGAATTCATCGCTTAAAATGGAAGATTTAGTCAACAAGTATTTCAAAGCGATGTTCAAAGACGCGTCGGACACGATGCTCGAAATATTCAACATGCAACGTGAACAATCCGCAACGATAACCCAAAATCCGAACGTAGGTATAACGGTAGGAACTAACGCCGATAAAAAAGAAAACAACCCTTACACCCCGTATTTGTTGCCTATAATCAATTTATACGAAAAAGCTCTTTCCGAAATAGCGTATTTGGAAACGACTTCGTCGGGCGAATATGTTTTAACCAAGAGCCATATCGAAAACGAATACGTAGCCCCGCTTTATTTGGCACTTTCGCTTTACGGTTCGGACGTTGTCAGACCGTTTAACGACGAAACGAAGCAAATTTACAAGAACAAGCTTATCGAAATAACAGACGGCATCTTCTACAGAATTGCGGAAAACGTACAAACAACCATGCACGACTATGCCTTAGGCGTATAATTTAAGGGGGTAAAAAAATGAGTAAAATAAGAAAAATTTTAATAGTCGTTTTAGCGGCTTTGGCTGCGACCTCCTTAGCCGCGTGCTTCGGTAATAGCGGCAATCAGGGCAACGGCGGCGGCTCTAACTGGAACGGCGATCAATATATCGATTATAACGTTGCTACTTCTACCAAACTACAGGTTACGCTCCCCGCGTCGGAGCGTACCCTCACCGTCGGCGACACTTACCTTCTCCAGCCCGATTATCAAAAGAAGAGCGGCTATTCGATGAGATACGTTACTTCGAACGAAAAAGTGGCTACGGTCAGCGAACTAGGCTTGGTAACCGCGTTAAACGAAGGCGAAGCTACCGTTTCGGCAATCTATTCAAACGGTAAAAGGTCTGCCGAAGCATCTATGAAAATCACTTGCGAATTCGGCTCTTATTTGCCCGAATTAAGGCTTGCCAACATCAACGACGGCGTAATTAAGCTTTATGCTAAAAACGAATTCAGGCTTAACCCTTACGTAAGCTACAACGGCGCTAAATTTTCGGACGGAAGCTTTAGTTACAACGTTTCGGATACGTCCGTCGCTATCGTTTCGGGCGCTAAGCTCACTGCGGTCGAAAACGGCGAAACCACTCTTACAATAAGCGGAACGTGGCGCGGCAAGTCCGTCAGCGAAAGCTTCCCCGTAACCGTTTGCGATAACGTAGCTTTCTTCAACGACGGCAAGCCCGTAACCGACATGATTTTATATACCGTTAGCGAAACCGGCGACGGCGCCTCTTACGTAACAACCATGCCCAACAAGTTCAGCGCCGCGATAAACGGCACTACGTACTCTGCTTCGGGCGACGTAAAAGTTACGATCGGCAATACCGACGTCGCTGTTCAAAAGGGCGCGACCATCAGAGCTCAAAACTACGGCGAAACTCAAGTTACATTATCTATCGATAAAGGCGATATCATAGCTTCGGTAAGCTTTAACGTAACCGTTAAGCGCCCCGAGGTAGTAATCGCCGGCACCGTCCCGATGTTTGCAACCGATTACGG
>CAZNKA010000052.1:0-6147 GCA_964573495.1 uncultured Acidiphilium sp.
GGGTTCCCTCCGCGGTTTTCGGCGTACAATTTTCTCATAAATGTCATATAGCGGCAACGCTCGGCTTACCCGTTTTGTACGTCGCGCGGGACGGCGTGACCGCTCGCGCAGCCGCTGCCGAAATGCGCGCTATAAGCGGCGAACGCGCCGTTTATATTCCCGCCAAGGAAGACGTGCTTTTATACAATAAAGCTTTTTCTAAAGACGCGGCGTACGGGCGCATAGCCGCGCTTTACGGACTTTCAAACGGTGTTCGTTTCGCTTCGTGCACTTTCGAAAGTTTATTTCAGCTTATGCCGCGCAAAATAAACGCGTTAAAGTTAAATGTCGGCGAAGAATACGACTTTTCCGATTTAGCTCGAAAACTTGCGGTTTTCGGGTATAAACGCGTTGAAGAAGTAGAAAAAAAAGGCGAATTTTGCTTGCGCGGCGACGTTATGTATATTTTCGCGATAAACGCCGAAAGCGTCGTTCGGGCGGACTTTTTCGGCGACGAGCTTGAAAAAATACGTGTTTGCGAAAACGACGGAACAATCGGTGACGAATTAAAAACGCTAACCGTTTTGCCCGCCGTCGATTTTTATATCGACGCCGCCGAACGCCCGCTTTTGAAAGAAAAACTTCTTGCCGAAAAAAGGTCGCTTCCCCAAACGCTGTATTCCGAAAAATCGCGTGATATAATAAGCGAGCTTATCGAGCTTATAGATAGCGGCGAAAGTTCGCCCGCGCTATCTTATCTCGCCCCGCTTTTAGACTGTATGCGCGGCAGCGTGGCGGATTATTTGAGCCGCGATGCGGTCATTATTTTCGACGAGCCTAAGCTTTTGCGCGACGAAATCGACGGAATAGTCAAAGAACATTACGAACGCTGTCTTTCGCTTAAGCGTTCGGGAGAGGCTCTTTCGTTTACGGCGGAGCAATATAAAACCGAAGAAATCGTTATGAAAGAGCTGGATTTTCCGCGCAAGCTGGCGTTATCTTCGTTAACCGCGCGGGTTGAATTTTTTAATCCGCTTCACGTTGCTTCAATAAACTGCGGCACCGTTCCGCGATATTTTTTGAAGCCCGCCGAATTGTTTACGGACATACGCAACTGGCGCGCGTGCGGCTATCGCGTTTTAGTGTGCTGCGGCACGGCGGAGCGCGCCGAAAAGCTTTCGCTGGAACTCGACGAGCGTGGCGTTTTTAACGATAAAATAAACGATTTCCCGGTAGATTTTTCCGGTGTTAAAATAACGGAGTTCTATCTTACGAACGGCTTTATATATCACGAAAGCAAAACCGTCATAATCGGCACGGGCGACGTATACGCTCGCCAAACCGCCAAAAAACTAAAACGCCGCCGCGGCGACCTTTACACCGCGCCGAAAGAGGGCGATTATTGCGTTCACGAAGTTCACGGCGTGGGCGTGGTGCGCGGAACAAAACGCATAACCACGTCGGACAGCACTAAAGACTATGTAGCAATCGAGTATCGCGGGGGAGATATACTCTACGTTTGCGTAGACCGAATGGATTGTTTAACCAAATATCTTGGAGCGGAAGAGCATCCTCAGCTTTCGAAAATAGGCGGGCAAGAGTTCGAGCGCGTAAAAGAGCGCGTACGCGCTTCGATAAAAGCGCTTTCAATCAATTTAAAAAAACTTTATCGTGAACGGCAAAGTAAAAAGGGTTACGCTTTTCCGCCGGACGACGCTTTTATGGAGGAGTTCGAAAACTCTTTCGAGCACGAGCCTACCGAAGACCAGCTTCAATCGATTGCCGAAATTAAAAAGGATATGGAATCCGACAAAGTAATGGACAGGTTGCTTTGCGGCGACGTAGGTTACGGCAAAACCGAAGTGGCAATGCGCGCCGCTTTCAAGGCGATAGAAAACGGCAAACAGGTCGCGTTTATAGCTCCCACCACGGTTTTAACCGAGCAGCACTATATGAACTGTCGCAAAAGGTATGCCGATTTCGGCGTTCGAATAGGCGTTTTAAACAGATTTCGCAGCCCGTCAGAACAAGAAAAAACGCTTTACGAGCTTTCAGAAGGCAATATAGACCTTTTGATAGGTACTCATCGCGCTTTTTCTAAAGACGTAAAATTCAAAGATTTAGGGCTTTTGATATTAGACGAAGAACAGCGTTTCGGCGTAGAGCATAAAGAAAAACTCAAGCTTTTAAAAGAAAACGTAGACGCGCTTTCGATGTCCGCCACGCCCATTCCGCGAACTTTGCACATGTCGCTTTCGGGCATACGCGATATAAGCACTATAAATACTCCGCCCACCAACAGAATACCCGTTCAAACTTTCGTAACAGAGCTTTCCGACGCGCTCGTTAAAGACGCGGTAATAAAAGAACTTTCGCGCGAAGGGCAAACTTTCGTGTTGTATAATCGCGTAGACGGCATAGAAAATTTTGCCGCATACGTAAAGAATCTCGTACCCGAAGCGCGCGTTACCTTTGCGCACGGTCAGATGCCCGAAAAAACTCTCGAACAGCGCGTTATGGCGTTTTATCGCAAAGAATACGACGTTTTGGTTTCGACCACGATAATCGAAAACGGCGTCGATATTCCGGATGCGAACACGATAATAGTAACCGACGCCGACCGTTTGGGGCTTTCAACGCTTTATCAATTAAAGGGTAGAGTAGGCAGAAGTGATAAAATGGCGCGCGCGTATTTCACTTACGAATCGCAAAAAGTACTCACGGATGCCGCTTTTAAAAGGCTTTCGGCGTTAACCGAGTATACAGATCTCGGCAGCGGGTTTAAAATTGCCATGCGCGACCTTGAAATTCGCGGCGCGGGCAACGTTTTGGGGCGCGAACAGCACGGGCATATGGATAAAATCGGTTACGAGTTGTATTCTAAGCTTTTAAAGCAAGAATTGGGCGAAAGCCCCGCCGCGGTCGAAACCGAAACCGATATTTGCGTAAGCGCGTATATTCCGGACGAGTATTTAGAAGCGGGCGAGCACCGCATGGAATGTTATAAGCAAATTGCCGAAATAAATTCGGACGACGACGAAAACCGCGTTCGCACGCTTATGACGGAAAACTACGGAAAACTGCCCGAAGAGGTCGAAAATCTGTTTTATATTGCGAAATTGCGCAGGTTATGCTCGCGTTCGGGTATAAAAAAAGCGGAGATCGGTAAAAGCGGTTCGCGCTTAGTGGTTTGCGACCTTCAAACGCTTAAAAATTCGCAAGGTCTTACGGCGGCGGTCGCTTCGTCTAACGGCTTGTTCAAGTTTGACTTTTCTTCCGAAATAGCAATCGTAGCGGACGATTCGCTTGCCCCCGATAGATCTGCCCTTTCGGAGATGATTAAGCTTTTAACGATCGCAATCGGCGTATAAGCGAAAAATCACCGACTTGTTTGCGAACGAAAATTTAGCGTTTTAGGCAAGTTTTTCGGCTAAAAAATAAAAAAACGCCGCCAATAAAGCGGTTGACAATAATATATTAATAATTTTTTAGATTAAATTTCGCCAATTAAACAAAAAGTCCTTGCTTTATTCGATTTAATCTTGTATAATATAACAATGAGTAAAAGCGGGCGTTTGCCGATTATATGGCTTTAGGCTTTTTCGTTGCGGTCATTCGCGGCGGCAGCTCAGGCTTCGCTTTAAAAGAAATAAATTTTCAACATACTTATGTGCAGGAGAGTTTATGAAAAAATTCCTTACTAAAATCGTAACCGTTTTGGCGATTGCCGCGCTTTCGATTTCTACCTTTGCAGGCTGCGGCTTAATCACGGTCAATACCGAAAAAGACATGAAACAAGTAGTGGCCACCGTTCAATATTCGGATGAAATCGAAGCCGAAGAAATTCTTAAAAAAGAAATGAAAGCGGCTTATATGTCTTACGGCTATTACTACGTAGCATCTTACGGATATACCGAATCTAAGGCTTACGCTCTTATTTTGGATAATCTTATAAGCAACAGAATAGTAATTCAAGGCGCTCGTATCGAACTTGCCAAGCTTTATAACGAGCTTGTTAACGATTCTTCTAAAGCCGATACCGAATTTAAAACTCACTTCTTAAACGACGCTACCGCTTCCGGAAAGAGTATCGATTATTTGAAAGGAGACGTAGGCACGCTTAAAAAGTATTTAACCGACTATGAAATCGCCGAAGCCGAATACGAAGTTAAGAAAAGCATCAATTCGTTAATCGAAAGCTATAAAACGGACGACGAAGACGACGAAGACGAAACGGAAGACGAAACCTTTACCGCTCGCGCTTCGGCATACGTCGAACCCGCAAGCGAAACGGACGAATACGAGCTTGCAAAAATCACTCCCTCCGATTACGATTATAAGGTAGCCGACGTTACTATCAACGAAGGTTGGGAAACGTTAAAAAATAAATACACAAATATGCGCGCTTTAAACTTGGCGGTTTATAAAGCTTACGAAATCGATCTTTCGAACTCGGAAAGCAGAAAGGCTTTCAACAAAGCTATTAAATCGCTTAAGAAAAACGGGCTTATCGAAGATAAAGAAAGCTTCAACTTCAGCGACGACGTAAACGAAGTTTTAAATTATTCTTACTTTGCGGATATTTTAAAATCGCAATACGAATCTGCGGTGGTTGCAAAATACGAAGCTTCTTTGCACGATGAAGTAGAAGGAAAAATCACCGACGAGATACTTTGGACTCAATATTGCATCGACTATTATCAACAGCAGTTCAACTATACTAAGGATCGTTCCGCTTACGAAACCGCTTTGGACGAAGCCGACGAAGATACTTTCGTTATCTGCAATCCTTACGACGGCGAAACCTACGGTTACGTTGCCAACCTTTTAATCGGGTTTACAGACGAACAAACCGCATTGCTTAGCGATTACGCCGCGAAAGCGGGCGTTACTTCCGCGGATAAGCTCGTTTACAGAAACGAACTTTTGGCTAACTTGGTTGCCAAAGATCAACGCGAAACTTGGGCTCAATCGAATTACGGTTCTTATAGCGAAGGTAAAATTACTTTCGAAAGCAAGCATTTCGCGAGCGAGGATTCTATCAGAAAACTCGGTAGCTTCATCGGAACCGCGTTCGGCGCTTCTTCCGTTACCAAGGAAAACGACGATAAAGTAGAAGAAACTACTTGGTCGTATAAAAATCTTATAGCAGACGCTATTTCTTTCGATACTTTCGTAAGCGAATATCTCGCCGATTTAGGCATTAAAAAACTCGTTTACAACGATAGCACCGAAAATGTCGGAAAGTTAACTTACAGCCAAGATCTTAAAGACCGTTTCGACGATTTGATTTACGCGTTCTCTACCGACTCCGGTTCGCTCGGCAAATATTACGGTTACACCTATTCGCCCGAGAATTCCGCAACTACTTACGTTAAGGAATTTGCAGACGCGGCAAAAGCGTTGGTCGAAGTAGGCGAAGGCGCTTATACCATCGTTGCCACCGATTACGGTTATCACGTAATGCTTTGCACTAAGGTTATCAAAGGGCACGAAAGCGATGAATATAATCCCGAAAGCGATAAAGATAAATTCATCGAAGACCTCGATAAAGAAAATACTTTCGCTAATGAATATTTCAAAACCAAGTTCGATTCTATTTGTGACGACGAAGTTTCTAAAATAGCCAACATGTTCATCAACGATTATAAGAACGACGAAAAGAAGGTTAAAAGAAATCGCAACGCTTATTCCGATTTAATCGACGAAGTGGACGAATCCGACGACTAATGAAAAAACAACGTAAAGTCGGGTGCTTCGGCGCCCGCTTTTAAAACTTTTTAAAAACAATATTTTAAAGGAATTTATGAAAGTAAAAATATCTAAAATTTCACCCGACGCAATCACCCCGACTTACGGCAGCGCAAGCGCGGCGGGCGCGGATTTGTATAATTATAAGCAAGACGTTTGCATCTCGGCAGGCTGCACCGCTTTTATAGAAACGGGAATAAAAGCAGAGTTGCCCGAAGGTTACGTCGGGCTGGTTTTTGCAAGGAGCGGGCTTGCGTGCAAACAAGGGCTTGCACCCGCCAATAAAGTGGGCGTTATCGACAGCGACTACCGCGGCGAGCTTAAAGTCGCGCTTTATAATCATTCGTCGGAAGATAAAATCGTAAAAAAGGGCGAAAGGGTTGCTCAGCTTGTTATAACTCCGTATTTGCGCGCGGA
>CAZNKA010000052.1:6247-8487 GCA_964573495.1 uncultured Acidiphilium sp.
ATTTGCAAAAAATCGGCTTTTTGTTTACCTTTTCGTATAAGCGTAATTCCGTCGTTAAAAACGGGCGGCAAAAAGAATTCGAATTCGCCTATAAATTCGTTAACGAACGCCTCGTTTTCTTTTAAATCGCGCGAAAGATAGTCTTGATAATTGCTTTTTAAAAACACTTCTTCTAAAAAAGCATAGGGTAAAAGCTCGTCTTTAAGCGAAAAAACGGGTATTTCGCGCGTAAACGAGCAGTATGATTTTTCGGGTGAGTCGAAATTAATTACTTCGCGCTTTTCGATGCGGCAAACGCCTAAATTTTTGGTCGTTAAAACAAGCTCGTTTTCAAAAGAAAAATCGTCGCACTCGCGCGAAAAAATAAGGTTCGGCTTTTGGCTTAAATCGAACAGCCTAAGAGTTTTTCGTTTTTTGCGTTTGCCTATAATAGCTAAAAACCGCTCGTTTAAAAGCTCTGCTTTCGGATTATCTAAATAGCCTAAATCGAAAAAAGCGGAACCGTACGCCGTTTCGATAAGAGTGCTAGTCGTTTGCGAGTAAAAAAAACATACGCTCGCGCCGTTTAGTTTTACGAATTCGAACGGCTTTTTTTTATCGATTTTTTCAAATCGCGGCAATAGCAGCACGCCCCCGCATAAATCTACGACGCGCAAATTTTTTTCGCCGCTTGGGTTTTGCACTTGAGTAAAAATCGGAGCAAGATTTCCGCCGAGCGGCAAAAATTCTATAAAAGCGTCGCGCAAACAAAGAGGCAAAATTTGCAAATTATTGCCCGCGAATCCTACCGGTTCTCCGTTAATTTTTACCGCACAGCGATTTTCAGATAAAAAACAACACAACATATTTTTCGCACCGATATAATTTTATGTTTTTTTTGCCGCCGTATGATTAAAAATACCTTTTTTCGGTAATAATTCACGTGTCAGGAGGTAAAAATTATGAAAGGTTTTACGAAAAACGAAAAAAGAATGCTGGAAGAGTTTGTTTGCTCGGCAAAAAAATCGGGCGAGCCCTTAACGGGTGCGTTTAAAAAATGCGCTTTAAAAACGGGGCGCGCCGGCGGCAGCGTACGTAATTATTATTATAGGGTTGTAGCGAAACAGAATTCGGGGCTTTATCCCGTAAGAAGCGCGGTTAAATTTACTAAGCGCGAAGAAGTCGAGCTTTTGCGCGCGATTTTGGCGGCAAGGGTTAAATTCGGCTCTACGCGCAGTGCCATATTGCATTTGGCAAACGGAAACAAAAAGCTGGCATTAAGGTATCAAAACAAATTTTCGTCGCTGTTAAACAAGCAACGCGCGATGGTTATGCGTGAAATGCTTATTCAAAAGCAAAAATCGGGCGAGTGTTTCAACCCTTATCGTGCGCGTGCTCTGCGCGAAAAAGCCGCCAAGGCGCGTGCGAGGCTAACAGCCGCGCTTTAGGCCGCGCCATTTCGTTTTTAATTGCTTAAAAGTTTGCTTTATTTTATCTGTTGTGTTAAAATATATGCGAGAAAACTTGCTTGCAAGGGTTTTCGAGCGCGTATTGCAACAGGAACGACGAATTGCTTTAGCAATTTGCAAAGCAACGACGGTTGCTACAAAATTTTTAATTTTGTTCCGTTTTCACGTTAAAATACAAGTTGCCAATTTAAAAAAACGAAATATCTAAAGGAAGTGTTTATATGAGCGAATGTACACACGATTGCGAAACTTGTTCGGCTTCATGCGCGAGCAAGCCGCAAGACGATAAATTTAAGCAGAACGAATTTTCGCACGTTAAAAAGGTAATAGGCGTAGTGAGCGGCAAGGGCGGCGTAGGCAAGTCGTCGATTACCGCCATGCTTGCGACTTTAATGCAACGCCGCGGGCATAAAACCGCCGTGCTGGACGCGGATATTACCGGACCTTCTATCCCTAAAGCTTTCGGGCTTAAAGAAAAAGCTACCGCCGCGGGCGAAAATATGATTTTCCCCGTGCGCACGAAAACGGGCATAGAGGTTATGAGTATTAACCTTTTACTGGAGGACGAAAGTTCGCCTGTCGTTTGGCGCGGACCTATTTTGGCGGGCGCCGTAAAGCAGTTTTACGAAGACGTTTGCTGGAACGACGTAGATTATATGTTCGTGGATATGCCCCCGGGAACGGGCGATATTCCGCTTACCGTATTCCAATCTCTGCCGCTGGCGGGCATAGTAGTAGTTGCCACGCCGCAAGATCTCGTTTCGATGATTGTAGATAAAGCAGTAAAAATGG
>CAZNKA010000053.1:0-8409 GCA_964573495.1 uncultured Acidiphilium sp.
GCAGTTCGCCGTAACCCAGCCTATAAAGTTCTTTTTTTACGGCGAGTTCTACGCCTGCCGCGGACGATACGGATATTTTCATAATTTTTCCTTTGTTTATCGAGCTTTTTAGCGTTAACGCGACCGATAAAAATTTTTCGCGTTTTGCATAATACGAAAAATAACAAAAAACGCGTTAAATAGCGCGCCGTTTTGCCGTAAATTTTTGTTTTAAAATTTAACCGATTAGTTTTATTCGCAGATAAATGCGTTTTCGATATAATTGATTTTATCTACTTTTTCGCCGTTTTTGTTTTGTATTTGCGAACCTATCGCACCGCCGAAATCGAAAACTTCGGATACGTCGAACCGAACGAATTTATCGCGATGCTCGGGATGAATAAGCAAATAAAACGAGGCGAGCTTGGCGTATCTTCTGCGCTTTTGCGACCCGACCGCTTCGGCGGGCTTGCCGAACTCGTAACCGCTGCGGGTTTTTACCTCGACGAACGCCAAAACGTTGCCGTAAAGCGCGATTATATCCGCTTCTCCGACCTTGCATTTAAAGTTTTTTTCTAAAATTTTATATCCTTTCCTTTTTAAATAATGCTCGGTTAAAAGCTCGCCTTTTCCGCCCAAAAGTTTTTTATAAAACTGCGACGATGTATTTCGCATGGTCCGTTCTCCTTAATGGCTCGGATATGAGCCGCGGTGCCGTACCCCTTGTTTTTTTCGAATAAATAACCGGGATATTTTTTCGCGTATTCTTCCATAAGATTATCTCTGTAAACCTTGGCGACAATCGAGGCGCAACCTATCGAATACGAAAGCGCGTCGCCCTTTATTATAGAAACGCATTCGGCTTTTCCGCAATCTATTTTTAGCGCGTCGACCAAAACGGCATTCGGCTCGATTTTTAAGCTCTTCACGCAAGCCGACATGCATTTTTTTGTAGCTTCCAAAATATTTATTTCGTCTATTTCGACGGGTTCGATTCTGCAAATCGAATACGCAATCGCTTTTTCTATTATTTCCGCGCTCAGTTTTTCGCGTTTTTTTGCTGAAAGTTTTTTGCTGTCGTCTACGCCCTCGATTATATTTTCGTCGTCGAGCGGCATTATAACCGCCGCGCAAACGACGGGGCCCGCAAGCGGACCTCTGCCAACTTCGTCTACGCCGGCTATAAAGCGATATCCTTTGCTTTCAAGCTTTTTTTCATACGTTAATTTTTGTTCTTCTTTTTGCGTCATAATTCACCCGAAATATGCGTTAATCGACCTATAGCGAGGCTTTTCCTTCCAAACAGACTTTGCCTATGCGGCATTTTCTGAAGTCTTCGATAACGGCTTTGCCGCAGCGTTCGTAATCGAAAACGCCGCCGCGTTGCAAATATCCGCGCTTGGCGCAAATATCTTCGTAAACGGCAAGCGGCTGTCTTTCGCGCACGTCGATGCCGTATTTTTGCTCTAAAAGCTCGGGGCAAATTTTAATAAGTTCGCCTAAAAGAAGCAAGCACAACTCGCTTTGATCTAAAAGCGCGTCGTTCAAGCACCCCACGTACGCGAGATGTAAAGCCAAATCGTTGTTTTTTACGGATGGCGGCATGGTACCCGGAGTATCCAAAAGCTCTATACCCTCCGTTCTTATCCATTGTTTTCCGCGGGTAACGCCCGCTTTATCGCCCGTTGCGGCTACTTTTTTGCCGCATAAGCAGTTTATTACCGTCGACTTGCCCGTGTTAGGCACGCCCACGACCATGGCGCGCAAAACTTTGGTTATTCCCTTTTTTTCGTTGCGTTCGAGCTTTTCTTTATTAAGCTCTTTAAAAGCGGCTATCACGTTTTTGCACCCGCGAGAATCCGTGCCCGCCGTGGAAACCGCCTTTTTGCCCGAATTTTCGAACTTAGATACGATATAGTCGCGGTCCGAAGCAGTAATCAAATCGCTTTTGTTAAGTAAATATAAAATAGGCTTACCCGAAAAAAGCTTTTCGAGCGAGGCGTTTTCGCACGCAAAGGGGGCGCGCGCGTCCAACACGAAAAGAACTCCGTCTACGAGCTTTACGTTTTCTTCCATCATTCGCATGGCTTTGGTCATATGCCCGGGAAACCATTGAATTTTTTGTAAATCCATTTATTTATCCTCTTGCTCGAAAAGTTGTGCGGAATTTTGAGCGGAGCTTTGTGCGAAAAACTCGGATTGTTTCGCGAGTTTTTCTTTTTTCGCGGCTTCTTTTCGAGCGCGCTTTTGCTCGGCTTTAAGTTTTTCGGCTTTTTTGCGAGCCGTTTCTTGAGCGCGCACGTATTTTCGCCACAAATCGGGACGTTTTTGCTTGGTAAGCTCGGCGGCGCGCTCGATACGCCATTCGTCTATTTTAGCGTGATTACCCGAAAGCAAAACATCGGGCACTTTAACGCCGTGAAATTCTTGCGGGCGCGTGTATTGCGGATATTCTAAAAGATTGCCCGTAAAACTTTCGTCCGAAAGGCTGTCCGCCGCCAAAACGCCCTCCACGTAACGGCAAAGCGCGTCCGTTATAACCATTGCGGGAAGTTCGCCGCCGGTCAAAACGTAATCGCCGATAGAAATCTCGTCGTCGATATATTCGTCTAAAACGCGCTGATCGACGCCTTCGTAATGCCCGCACAAAATAACTATTCGCTCGTTTTTCAAAAGCTTTTTGATATGCTTTTGCTCGAAACGCTTTCCTTTCGGAGAAGTATAAATTCTAAACGCTTCGTGATTTGCGTCTATCGCGTCGATAGCGGACGCGACTGGTTGCGGAAGCATAAGCATCCCCGCGCCGCCGCCGAACGGATAATCGTCGCATTTTTTATGCTTGTCTTGCGTATAATCGCGGATATCGACTACGTTAATTTGCACTTTATTGTTTTTAGTTGCCCTGCCGATTATGCTTTCGGATAAAGGCACGAACATTTCGGGGAATAGCGTTAAAATATCTATTCGCATTTTATAGCCTCCGCAAAAAACACGTCTTTTTCGACGGTAACTTTTGCGTTTTCTATATCGAAAACAGGATTAAGCGCCTTAATAAGCGGAACCAAAACGCGCCCGTTTTCGGTATCTATATAATAAATATCCACGCGAGCGGACAAAATTTCCGCAATTTTGCCTACTAAAGTTCCGTCCGATAAATACAAATCGCAACCGATAACGTCGCTTATAAAATATGTGCCGGGTTCGCGCCTGACTTCGCTTTTGTCGGCATAAACAAATTTTCCGCGCAAAACTTCGGCGGCGTTACGATCGGCAACGCCTTTAAGCAACGCAAAAACGCCCTTACTATCTTCGCGCATGTTAAGCACTTGATAACGGACGTCGTCTATAATAATTTCTTTTAAATTTTTAACGGCAAAAAAACCGTCGGTGAAGTTTTTCATTTTAACTTCGCCGCGGATTCCTTGCGGTTTTAAAATTTCACCGATAAGAAGCCGTTCCATAAAACCCCCGTCGGCAAATATATCCGTCGAAAAAAACAACGGAAAAGCGCCAACGCGCAAAAGCTGCGCCCTACGCCGCCGATAAAACACTTAAATCGGCTTATTTCGCCTCGCGTTTTTCTTTTATATCGATATTATATCTTTTTCCGCTCTTAGCAGAAGCCGCTTTTACGAGCGTGCGCATAGCCTTCGCTATTTTGCCTTGTCTGCCGATAACTTTACCCATATCGTCGTCTGCCAAAATTACGGTAACGTTTACGGTACTGCCTTTTTCTTCTACGACGTATTCGGCGTCGTCGGGGTTTTCGGCAAACGTTCCTACTATGTATTTAATTAAATCTAACATTGTTTGCTCCGAATTGTTTAATAAAGTTTAAAACTATTTTATATTCTAAGCGAAAACAAGCCGAAATAAAGCATAGCTCGGCAATAAAATCAAGTTAAAAACAACTTAAAATTGCCGCAAAATACGCATTAATCGACCTATAGCCGCACTTTTTAGATTTTGCTTTGCGCTACGAAAAAACAAAAACGAATCTTCGCAAACGCAAAGCGTTCGACTAAGCCACATATAAAAATCGGCTTAGCCGTTCGCCTTAACCTTTCTTAACCCTTCTTCTTTTTAGGATTGGTTTTAGCGGGAGAGAGCTTTGCGGACTTTTCCATAGCGCCCGCGTTAACCAAAAGCGACTTAACCGTTTCGGTGGGTTGAACACCCTTAGAAAGCCAATCTTTAGCTTTTTCTACGTCGATAACGACTTCCGCGGGATTAGTCGTGGGGTTGTAGTGCCCTACCTTATCGATGTAAGCGCCGTCGCGAGCTACGCGAGAATCAACTACAACGATACGATAGAAGGGGCTCTTCTTGTCACCCATTCTGGTTAATCTCATTTTTACTGCCATTTTTATATTCCTCCGTATAAAAATTTCTGAATTGATGGTTTATATACAAAAATAAAGCGATTAAAACCTGAACGGCATTTTGCCGCTTTTGTTCTTAAGTTGCTTCATCATTTGTTTGCTTTGTTCGAATTGCTTTAAAAGCGTGTTCACTTCTTGAATGGTAGTACCGCTTCCGTTTGCAATGCGCATTTTGCGCGAATAATTCAATATATCTGGATTTTTGCGTTCGCGTTTCGTCATCGAAAGAATTATCGCCTTAATGCGTTCCATTTTGCTTTCGTCGATATCTTCTTCTTTAACGTTAAGCCTGCCCATACCGGGCATCATACCCAAAACTCGGCTTATTCCGCCCATTTTTTTTAGCATCGCGAACTGTTCGAGATAGTCGTCTAAAGTAAAGCTGTTTTCTTTAAACTTTTTTTCCATTCGGAGCGCGTCTTCTTCGGTAACGGCTTCTTGCGCTTTTTCTATAATGGAAAGCACGTCGCCCATACCTAAAATACGGCTAGCCATTCGGTCGGGATAGAAAGGCTCTAAATCGCCGATTTTTTCGCCCGTACCGATAAACTTAATGGGCTTGTCCGTAACTTCTTTAATCGAAAGGCACGCGCCGCCGCGGGTATCGCCGTCAAGCTTTGTTAAAACGACGCCGCTTATATCCAAACGCTTGTTAAACGTATCGGCAACGTCTACGGCAACCTGCCCCGTCATAGAATCTACGGTCAAAAGAATTTCGTCCGGATTAACGGCGGCTTTAACGTCTTCGAGCTCTTGCATCAACTTTTCGTCGATCTGCAAGCGCCCGGCGGTATCTATGATTACGGTATCGAAACCGAATCGTTTTGCGTGCTCTATTGCTTTTTTAGAAATTTCAACCGGATCTGTCTGCCCTAACGAAAACACTTCGCACCCCGCTTTTTTACCGACGGTTTTTAACTGCTCGATAGCGGCGGGACGATATACGTCGCATGCGGCGAGAAGAGGTTTTTTGCCTTGCTTTATCAAAAGCGCGCCAAGCTTTGCCGAAAGAGTGGTTTTGCCCGCGCCTTGAAGCCCGCACATCATAATAACGGTGGGTAAGTTAGAAGCAACCGCAAGCTTGCTGTTAGTACTGCCCATAAGAGCGACCAGCTCTTCGTTGACGATTTTTACAACTTGTTGCGCGGGACTTAAGCTTTTTAAAATGTCCTGCCCGACGGCTTTTTCGGAAACGGAGGCGACGAAGTTTTTAACGACGCCTAAGTTTACGTCCGCTTCTAAAAGCGCGATGCGGATTTCACGCATGGCTTGCTTGATTTCAAGCTCGGTGAGCTTGCCGCGCTTGGTCATTTTGCTGAATATGTGATTGAGCTTTTCGCCAAGCGACGAGAAAACAGCCATTCGATTAATCCTCCAACACGTCGAGAATGCTTGCCAAAAGTTCGGCAGCGTTTTCTTCGTTTATTTTTTTACCCGAAAATTTTAAATTTTCGCTCGCGTAATCGTTTTTTAAATAATCGCAGCTAAAATTTTCGGAAGTTAAAAGCGTTTTAAGTTTTGCGCACAGCTCGCGCACGCGAAGTTTTTTGCTATAAAAACGCAAATTTTCTTCTAAAGCGAAAAGCTGTTTTTCCGCGCAAGAGAGCGTATCTTTTACAGACTGCCGCGAAATCCCGCGGTTTTGCGCTATTTCGCCCAAAGATAAATCTAATCCGAAATAATCTTCTACCGCGCGCGACTGCGTTTCGGTTAACGTTTTGCCGTAAATCGAATACAGCTCGTAAACGGTAAAATCCTTACTTGCCATAAACGCCCCCTGTAAAGCGCACTTACTTTACGTTACTTTAAACATTATACCTATAAAAAAACGCAATGTCAAGCATTTTTACCTTACATTGCGTTTTATTGTAATGTTTTTTACATTTTTTAGTCGTTTTTTGCGTAAGAAAAACGCTCCAAAGCACTACCTACGCCGCCTTCGTCGTTGCTTTCGCAAATAGCGTCCGCTATATTTTTTACGGATTGCTCGGCATTTTGAGGAGCAACCGCAAAATCCGCAAGTTTTAGCATCGGAATATCGTTATCGGAATCTCCGAAGCAAATAATTTTAGAATTCTCGCGGCCGATAAGCTTCAAAAGTCGTTTTATGCCGTCCGCCTTGGAAACGCCCGCGCGCACCACGTCGATTTGCATCGGATTGCTGATAAAAACGTCGTATTCCGAGCCGACTATTTTAGCTATTTCGTCGCGCAAATCCGGGGCGTTTTCTTTGCCGACATGGAATAAAACCTTGCCGGTAGAAGCTCTCGTTTTGCGCAGAAAATCGACTAAATCGTAGTCGCTTTCGTAAGTTATTCCGCCAACCGCGGCATAAGAATCGGTAAGCTCGTCGCGCCTAAGACTAATAAAGCTTTCGCCCGCATAGATTTGCATATTTCTGCCCGTTTGCTTCGCGTAATCGGCAAGGCGAGCGGCAACTTCGAAATCCACAGGATTAAAATAAAGACTTTTGCCGCTTTTCACTTCGTTTATGGCGGCGCCCTGAAAACTTATCGCGTAATCGCAA
The DNA here is from genome assembly GCA_964573495.1 of uncultured Acidiphilium sp. Taxonomy (GTDB): domain Bacteria; phylum Bacillota; class Clostridia; order Christensenellales; family Borkfalkiaceae; genus HGM11416. Next base: position 6,889 of record CAZNKA010000053.1, read on the forward strand.
AGGTCGTATTTACGGCAAATAGGCAAAGTTGCCGAAGTCATTCTGCCGGTGCAGAGCGCGAACACCCCGCCCGCCTTTTGATATTCGCGTATTTGCTCTAAAGTTTTTTGCGATATGGTTTTATCGGAACGCGCCAAAGTTCCGTCGAAATCGGAAACGGCTACATCGTATATTAGCTTGCGACTTTCTTGTTCAATGTTGTTATTATTTTGCTTTTCAAACGAGTTCATAACCGAAATTATACCAGTTTTTTTAAAAAAAGTAAACCGCTTGCCTAAATGCATTTGCTTTTTTACGCGATTTGTTTTAAAATATTCATCGGATGCATTTATAAAAATCCGCACTGCATAAAAAGGTTTGAAAAATGGAAAGTAATTCGACTAAATTTTTGCTGGTTTCGGCAGACGTTTTACCGGACTATTTTTGCAAGGTGATAAAAACGCGTGAATTGTGCGAGGAATCGGGAATGACCGCCAGCGCCGCTTGCAAAAAAACAGGCATAAGCCGCGCCACTTATTATAAGTATAAGGACAAAGTTTTCGTTTCAAACGAAGAACATGGCAAAAAGTCTATTATTTGGCTAAAAATGGCAGACGTAAAAGGCGTTTTAAGTCATATTTTATCAGTTCTTTACGATTTTAACCTAAACGTTACGGCAGTAAACCAAACGTTGCCGGTTAAAAACTTCGTTTATCTTACGATTACGACCGACGTAAGAGATATTAAAGGCGAAATTAAAGAACTGATTAAGCAATTGCGCCAAATTCGCGACGTCAAAAGCGTTTCGCTAATAGCCTTCGAATAACGCCTTAACGCGTCGCAAACACACACAAAAAATAAACTAAAAAACCCGTCAAATAGGCGTTAATCGACCTATAGGCGGGCTTTTTGTTTTTTTGCGCATAAAAAAACGCGGGCAAAAACAGCAAATTAATCGAATTCGATTTTATGCGTTTTTATATACTTTTGCAATTTTTCGATCGACTTTTTTTCGATGCGCGAGATATACGAGCGCGATATTTTTAAAAGCGAAGCCACTTCGCGTTGGCAAAGCGGAGCGCCGCCTTTTAAGCCGTAACGCAAAACCATTACGGTGAATTCGCGATCCGAAAGCGCGGCGCGCAAAATTTTTAAAAGCTTTTCGGACAAAACGTTTTGTTCTACACGGCTCAGCACGTTTTCTTCGTCGACGGCGAGCAAATCGATTAAGCTTAGTTCGTTACCCTCTTTATCCGTACCGATAACGTCCGATATAGACACGGTGTTTTTATATTTTTTATTCGAGCGAAGAAGCATTAATATTTCGTTTTCGATACAGCGAGCGGTATAAGTCGCAAGGCGCGCGCCCTTTTGAATATCGTAAGTGTTTATTGCCTTCACGAGCCCGATAGTGCCGACCGAAATCAAATCGTCGGTATCGTACGAGCCTTGATATTTTTTAACGATATGCGCGACCAGCCTTAGATTGTGCTTGATTAGCTTTTCTTTTGCACCGGAATCGCCGTTTTTGCACGCGATAAG
>CAZNKA010000054.1:0-8340 GCA_964573495.1 uncultured Acidiphilium sp.
GCTTGAATGGGGTTCAAGAGGTCGCAAGTTCGATTCTTGTCACTCCGACCAGCAAGGCACGGGCTAGTTTGCTTTATTTTAGCCCGTGTTTATTTTTTTATTCGCATATATTAAAGCGTTTCGATAAAAAATTCTAAAAGAGTTTAGTAATTTAAAAATCGCTTAACATTTTTATCGCGCAAATTATTTTGTTTGTTTGTAATTGTTGCGGTTTGGCAGTGTTTGAAAGCGTAAATTTTTAATCGTGATAAATATGTCTTTCGGGCGTTTTTTTAGGGCTAAAAATCAGCTCTTAAAGAAAAACGCTCTTTTTTGGTTTTAAAGTTGTTAGGCAAAAAAAACTATTGCAAATTTTCGGGAGTGCGTATGGAAAAAGAAGCGAAAAAAAACGCGGCTAAAATATTTGCCGAAAACGTTTTTACCGACGAAGAAATTAAAAAACGTTTAAGCAAAGATTCTTATTCCGAATATAAAAATTGTTTAGAAAACGACGTTCCGTTATCGCTTTCGCTTGCGGACGAAATAGCTTCGTGCATGAAAGATTGGGCTATAGAACGCGGTGCTACTCATTACACGCACTGGTTTCAGCCTATGACAGGAATAACTGCCGAAAAACATGAAGCGTTTATCGAGCCTTCCAAGGACGGGGTTATCGAACGTTTTTCGGGTAAAAATTTAATAAAGGGCGAATCGGACGCTTCAAGCTTTCCCAACGGCGGGCTTCGCGCCACGTTCGAAGCTCGCGGCTATACTTCTTATGATCCGAACTCATCGGCTTTCGTAAAAGACGGCTCGCTCTACGTGCCCACGGTTTTTTGTTCGTACGGCGGTGAATCTCTCGATAAAAAAGCCCCGCTTTTAAGAAGCTTGGAAACGCTTAACGAAAATGCAATTAGATTGTTGCGCGCTTTGGGCGACGATAAAACTCAAAAGGTTTACGTGAACGTCGGGGTGGAGCAAGAGTATTTTTTAATCGATAAAAACGAATTCGAAAAGCGCATGGATTTAGTCACGTGCGGGCGCACTTTATTCGGAGCCAAGCCGCCTAAGGGGCAGGAGCTCGAAGACCATTATTTCGGGAAGATAAAATCGAGGGTTTGGGAATATATGTCCGATTTAGACGACGAACTTTGGAAGTTGGGCGTATATGCGAAAACAAAACATAACGAAGTGGCTCCAGCTCAGCACGAACTTGCCAACGTTTATACGAAAGCAAACGTTGCCGTCGACCAAAACCAGATAACGATGTCTGTTATGAAATCCGTAGCGAATAAGCACGGAATGGTTTGTTTATTAAACGAAAAGCCGTTTGCCGGTATAAACGGAAGCGGTAAGCACGATAACTGGTCTGTTCAAACAGACGACGGAGAAAACCTTTTAAAACCGGGTAAACACCCGATGGAAAATAAGAAGTTCCTTGCATTTTTTACCGCCGTGATAGCTGCCGTAGACGATTATCAAGATATTTTAAGAATGTCGGTAGCGTCGCCCGGTAATGACAACCGTTTAGGCGGCACCGAGGCTCCTCCTTCGATATTGTCTATGTTTGTCGGAAGTGAAATGCAAAAACTTATAACGGCGATAATTAACGGCGACGCGTATACCGAAAAAGAAAAATCTCGTTCGCGCGTGGGCGGCAACATAATGTACACTCAAGACGATACGGATCGCAACAGAACTTCGCCGTTTGCTTTTACCGGGAATAAGTTCGAATTCAGAATGGTCGGCTCGGATATGTCCGTAGCCGGGGCGAATGTAGTGCTTAATACCGCAGTGGCGGAAAAATTGGGCGAACTTGCCGAAAGATTGGAAAAGCTCGGGGCGGATAAGTTTTACAACGTGCTTAAAGACTGTTTAAAAAAACACGAGCGCATTATTTTTAACGGTAATAACTACTCAGATGAGTGGAAAGAAGAAGCCGTAAGGCGCGGTCTTGCCGTTTTGCCTACTACAGTAGACGCAATTTCTGCCTATATTTCCGAAAAAAACATAAAATTGTTTGAAAAACACGGCGTTTTTACGGAAAAAGAATTAAAAAGCAGATACGAAATTATGCTCGATAGATATTCTAAAACTTTGGATATCGAAGCGAAAACGATGCTTTGGATGGCGGAACGCGAAATTTTGCCCGCAGTTATTGAATATCAAAAGAGTTTAGCCGAAGGAATTTCGCTTAAAAATTCGATAGAAGAAGGGTTATGTTCTTGCGAAATACAACGGTTGCGCGAGCTTTCAACCCTTACCGAAAAGGCGTTTAGCGCGAAAAAAGCACTTGCTTTAAGTGTTAAAACCGCTGCTAAAATTTCCGAAGCCCATGAGTGTGCCGAGTTTCATAAGGAAAAAATCAAGCCGGAAATGGAGCGGTTGCGCGCCGTTTGCGACGAGCTTGAAGAAATCGTTCCCGCTAAGGTTTGGCCTTTCCCGACGTACGCAGAAATTTTAAACAGCGTGAAATATTAAACGATAATAATTTGACTTAAAGGCGAGCATGATTTTTATCATGCTCGTTTCGTTTTTCCAGGTGAAAAAACAATAAAATCTACTTAAAAGTAAAGCCGAGCCCTATAAAAAAGTAGATATATAAAAAATAATAACGCTCTATATAAAAAAAATATAAAAAATCCATTTACTTTTTACGTTTTATCGCGTTTAAGAGCAAAATGTTCTTGCATTAAAAAAGAATAAATGATATAATTATATCGATAAAGGCGGATAGATATCATGAGCAACCGAAAAATTTCCGAATCGATAATGGCAAGATTGCCCGTATATTTACATTTTTTAAAGTCGCTTGGCGTAGAGCCCGGCGATACGATATCATCTGCCGCAATAGCCAAGTCGCTAAAACTCGGCGAGGTTCAGGTTCGTAAAGACCTTGCTGCGATAAGCGGGGCGGGCAAGCCTAAAATCGGTTATTACGCAACGGAACTTATCGCTCATTTAGAGGCGGCTTTAGGATGTAAAAAAAGCACGAATGCCGTTATCGTAGGTGCAGGCAAGTTGGGTAAAGCACTTTTTTGTTACGAGGGTTTTTCTGAATTCGGCGTACATATTTTGGCCGCGTTCGACTTAAAGCCTGAAACGAGCGGCAAGGATTTACCCGAAGGGAAAATCGTTTTGCCTGTAGATTCTTTAAAAAGCTTTTGCGCCGAAAACGCCGTAAAAATCGGTATTATAACAGTGCCGGAAAGTCAGGCGCAAATAGTTTGCGACGAGCTTATAGCCGCAAAAGTTTCGGCAATATGGAATTTTGCGCCTACTCGCGTTGAAGTTTCGCCCGAAATAAAATTGAAAAACGAAAATATGGCGGCTGCCGTAGCGGTGCTTTCGGCGGGGCTCGATTAATTAAATTTGTTAAAAAATAAAACAAAAGTTAAATATAAGTTTGTTACAGGAGGCAAAAACTTATGAATAAGATAACCATTATAGGCAGCGGCAGAGTCGGTTCTACGATTGCTTATTCCCTTACTTGCAGGGGCTTAGCTTCTGAAATCGTTATAATCGATATTAACGGCGACAGAGCGATGGGCGAAGCTCTCGACATTCGTCAGGGATTGGCTTACGACAGCGCTTGTTCCGTTTACGCAGGTAACTACGAAGACGCAAAGGATTCCGACATAGTTATCATTACTTCGGGCATAGCAAGAAAACCCGGACAGTCGCGCTTGGAACTTATTCAAACGAATATAGGTATTCAAAAAGCCATTATTCCCGAGATAACAAAAAATGCGCCTAACGCGGTTTATATAATGGTTTCTAACCCCGTAGACGTTTTAACTTACGCGTTCTGCCGTTTATCCGGTATACCCGAAAACAGAGTTATCGGCTCGGGTGCTATTTTGGACACTGCAAGGCTTCGCGCAAGAATTGCGGAATATTGCGACGTAGAAGTGGGAAATATACATGCGTATATGTTCGGCGAACACGGAGATTCCGGATTTACACCTTGGTCTCTTGCAAGAATAGCCGGCCTTACTATCGACGAATACTCTAAAGACGTAGAAATTGCTAATAAAGTTCGCGCCGACATGAGCGTTCCTGAAATAGAAAAATACGTTCGCGAATCGGGAGCCAAAGTAATTTCGCGTAAAGGCGCAACTTTTTACGCCATTGCTTCCACCGTTTGCCATATTTGCAAGGCGATACTTACCGGTTCTAACACCGCTATGACTGTTTCGACAATGATGCACGGAGAGTACGGAATAGACGACGTATGCCTCAGCACGATTAACATCGTAGGGCGCGACGGTGTTCGCGGAAAAATCAATCCTCCGCTTACGACCGACGAACTCGAAAAACTTCAAGCCAGCGCAAAGGTTCTTAAAGACATGATTGCGCAGCTCGATTTATAATTTAAATAAATAAGACGGAAAAACGTAATGAAATATCGTATAGAAAAAGACACGATGGGGGAAATGCAAGTCCCCGAAGACAGATATTGGGCGGCTCAAACCCAAAGAAGTTTTGAAAATTTTAAAATCGGCGGCGAGGTAATGCCGCGCGAAATCACGCATGCCTTCGGTATTTTAAAAAAAGCGGCGGCAAGGGCTAATTTTAAACTCGGCAAACTTAGCGAAGAAAAATGCGAAGCGATTTGTGCTGCGACTGACGAAGTTATTTCGGGTAAACTTAACGATCATTTTCCTCTCGTTGTTTGGCAAACCGGCAGCGGCACGCAGTCTAACATGAACGCAAACGAAGTTATCGCTAACCGCGGAAACGAAATTGCGGGCAAGAAGTTGCTGCATCCTAACGACGATATAAACAAAAGCCAAAGCTCGAACGATACTTTTCCTACGGCAATGCATATTGCGGCGGTTTTGTCGATTGAAGATAAGCTTTTTCCCGCAATCGATAAACTCGTTGAAACTTTAAAACGCTTGGAAGCCGAAAACGAAGGAATAGTAAAAAGCGGCAGAACTCATTTGCAAGACGCCGTTCCCATCGCTTTTTCGCAAGAAATAAGCGGTTGGCGCGCGATGCTCGAAAAAACTAAGGCTCAAATTGATTTGTCTTTAGGTTCTCTTAAAGAATTGGCTTTGGGCGGCACGGCGGTCGGTACGGGGCTTAACGCACCCGAAGGGTTTGACATTACCGTTGCTGAAGAAGTTTCGGCTCTTACCTGCAAAAAATTCGTTACCTCGGATAATAAATATCACGCGTTGACTTCTAAAGACGCTATGGTTTTTGCTCACGGGGCAATGAAGGCTTTGGCGTGCAATCTCATGAAGATAGCAAACGACGTTCGTTGGTTGGCATCCGGTCCTCGCGACGGATTGGGTGAGATATTTATTCCCGAAAACGAACCCGGTTCTTCTATTATGCCGGGAAAGGTTAATCCTACTCAGTGCGAATCAATGACTATGGTTGCCGTTCAGGTAATGGCTAACGACGTTGCCGTTACGATGGGCGCTTCTCAGGGCAATTTCGAATTAAACGTATTTATGCCGGTTATAGCTTATAATTTCTTGCAATCGGCAAAGCTTTTAGCGGACGGAATAATATCCTTCGAAAAGAATTGCGTTACCGGTATTAAAGCGAATAAAGAAAAAATGGTGCACAATTTGCACAATTCGTTGATGCTCGTTACAGCGCTTAATCCTTATATCGGATACGAAAACGCGGCAAAAACCGCTAAAACCGCTTATAAAGAGAATATATCGCTCAAACAAGCGTGCGTAAAGTTGGGCTTTTTGACCGAAGAAAAATTCGACGAAGTATTTAAACCCGAGCAAATGGCTTATCCCCATAAATCCTAATCGGTTTTTATACGTGAAATAATTTCCGTTTTTAATTTTTATTACATTTTTTAAGGAAGCGTTAAATGAAAATTTGTTATTATCCCGGTTGCACTTTAAAAACGCAGGGTAAACTTTTGGATATATACGCAAGGAAGTCTGCCGAAGCGTTAGGCGTGCAAATGGAAGAAATAAACGGTTGGCAATGTTGCGGCGCGGTTTATCCTGCCGCTCGCGACGAAATAGCCACTAAGCTTTCTGCCGTAAGGGCGTTGGAATACGCAAAAGAACACGGAAACGGTAAGTTGTTAACGTTGTGTTCGGCTTGCCATAACGTGATAAAACGCGTAAACGACGATATGCTTCACGACGAAAACATTCGCACTAAAGTTAATAATTATTGCGCTTTCGAACAGCCGTATTCCGGCGAAACGCAAGTTATTCATTATCTTGAAATGCTTCGCGATGTGGTAGGTTTTAACGAGATAAAAAAACGCGTAGTTAATCCTATTAGCAAAAAAATCGGCGCGTATTACGGTTGTTTGCTGTTAAGACCTAGCAATGTTATGGCGTTCGATTCTCCTGAAAATCCCACTATATTGGAAGATTTTATTTCTGCAATCGGCGGAACTCCCGTTGTTTATCCGATGCGTAACGAGTGTTGCGGTGCGTATGTCACGTTAAAAGACGGAGCTCAAGCTGAAAAACAAAGCTTAAAAGTATTAAAAAACGCGGAATGCCATGGGGCGGAAACCGTCGTTACGGCATGTCCTCTTTGCTTGTATAATTTGCAAAAAGCGGGTGGCAATCTCGAGATAGAATACTTTACGGAGCTTTTGGCTGAAGCTTTGGGGGTGAAATAATGAATTGCGATAAAGTTATGGCGGATACCGCCGTAAGAATTAGCGGAACCGATGTTAGAAAGTGTATGAAATGCGGCAAATGCTCGGGCAGATGCCCCGCGTATAAAGATATGGATATAAAGCCGCATCAATTCGTTACTTGGATAGCTACGGGTAAATACGAAAGGCTTTTAAAAAGCAAGGCTATTTGGCATTGTCTTTCTTGCATGGAATGCGTCGAGCGTTGCCCGCGCGGCGTGGCACCGCAAGCCGTAATCGAGGCGGTGCGCAACGTAGTAATTCGTCAAAGCGGCGAAAACGGTTTGATTGCCGAAGAAATTCCGCCCGTTGTAAACGATTTTATTCCTCAACAGCTTATAGTAAGCGCGTATAGAAAGTTCAATAAATAAAAACGTAGTAGCAAAAGCGGTGCGTTTTACTTCAAATTCAGCAAAAGAGAGATTGAATATGCAAAGAATAGGTGTGTTTGTATGTTGGTGCGGCAGTAATATAGCCGCTACCGTAGACGTCGAACGCGTTGCTCGCGAAATTAAAAACGAGCCAAACGTAGTTTTTTCGGCAGATTATCAATATATGTGCTCTGAGAACGGGCAACAACTTATAAAAAACGCCATAAAAGAATACGGTTTAACCGGTGTGGTTATAGGCTCTTGTTCGCCCAGAATGCACGAAGCCACTTTCAGAAAGACGGCGGAAAGCGTCGGTCTTAATTCTTTTATGGTAGAAATAGCCAATTTGCGCGAACAATGTTCTTGGATACACAAGGATAAAGATGAAGCTACCGAAAAAGCTTTAGTTCTTTTGCGCACGGCTATTGCGAAAGTTCGCTTAAATACGCCGCTAACGGCGGGTGAAAGCCCCGTTACAAAGCGCGCGCTAGTAATAGGCGGGGGAATTGCCGGTATTCAAGCCGCGTTGGATATTGCGGAAGCCGGCTTTCCCGTCGATATAGTCGAAAAAAATCCCACGATAGGCGGAAGAATGAGTCAGCTCGATAAAACATTCCCCACGTTGGATTGCTCCGCATGCATACTTACGCCTAAAATGGTCGATTGCGCGCAAAACGAAAAAATCGATATTTTATCGTATTCCGAAGTCGAGCACGTTCAAGGGTTCGTAGGGAATTTTAAAGTTACCATTCGTAAAAAAGCCAGATATGTTGACGAAACTAAATGTACGGGCTGTAAAGTTTGCATGGAAAAGTGTCCTTCTAAAAAAGGACTTAACGAATTTAATATGAATTTAAATAACCGCACGGCTATTTACATTCCCTTCGCACAGGCTATACCTAACGTTGCCGTAATAGACCCCGAACAATGTATCAAGTTAAAAACCGGCAAGTGCGGGCTTTGCAGTATGAATTGCGGTGCCGGCGCTATAAATTACGACATGAAAGACGAATATATAGAGCGCGAATACGGTGCAATCGTCGTTGCTACCGGGTTCCGCCCGATAAACGTCGACGCTTTTAACGAATACGGTTATAAGGATAATAAAGACGTTATTACTTCGCTCGAATTGGAGCGTTTAATGAACGCAGCAGGCCCTACCAACGGTGTTTTGCTTCGTCCTTCGGATAACACACATCCTAAGGTAATTACGTTTATTCAATGCGTCGGCTCGCGCGACGTTTCGGGTTGCGGCAAACCTTATTGTTCTAAGATTTGTTGTATGTATACGGCAAAGCATGCAATGCTTATTCGCGAAAAATATCCCGATACCGAAGTTCACGTGTTCTA
>CAZNKA010000055.1:0-2054 GCA_964573495.1 uncultured Acidiphilium sp.
AAATTTCGCCTTTGCCGCGCATAAGCCCCACTTCGATGGTGAGCGTAGTGCCGCCTACGGCAGTCCAGGCAAGACCGGTCGCAGAACCGACTTCGCTTTCGAAAACTTCGTCGTCGGGTAAATATTTTTTTACGCCCAGATATTTTTGCATGTTTTTGCCGTTGATTTGGCATTTTTTATCGGCAGAAATTTTATTCGCGGCTACATCGCACGCTATTTTACGGCAAACCCCGCCTATTTCCCTTTCCAAGCTTCTTACGCCCGCTTCGCGAGTATAGCCTTCGATAACGGCTTTTATACCCTCTTCCGAAAAGTTTGCGGTGCCTTCTTTAAGCCCGTTTTCTTTAGTCTTTTTAGGAATTAAATAGCGCGACGCGATTTGTACTTTTTCTTCTTCGGTATAACCGCTCAGCTCTATTATTTCCATTCTGTCGAGCAAAGGAGCGGGTATGGTATCGAGCGAGTTAGCCGTGGTTATGAACAAAACCTTAGATAAATCGTAAGGAATTTCGATATATCTGTCCCTAAAATCGGAGTTTTGTTCGGGATCCAAAACTTCCAAAAGCGCGCTTGCGGGGTCGCCGCGCATATCTGAAGAAATTTTATCGATTTCGTCTAGCAAGAACACGGGATTGCATGTTCCCGCTTGTTTAATTCCGTAAATAACGCGCCCGGGCATAGCCCCGATATAGGTTTTGCGATGCCCGCGAATTTCGGCTTCGTCCTTAACGCCGCCTAAGCTCATTCTTACGAATTTACGACCGAGCGCCCTTGCGACCGAAGCCGCCACCGAGGTTTTACCCACACCCGGAGGCCCTACCAAGCACAATATCGAACCGCCGGTTTTTTGGGTAAGTTTTAAAACCGCCAGATATTCAACTATGCGGCGCTTAACTTTTTCGAGCCCGAAATGGTCGGCGTTAAGCACTTTTTCGGCTTCGTTTAAATCTTCGGTATCGGTGCTTTGTTCGTTGAACGGAAGGTCTAAAATCCAATCGATATACGTTCTTAAAACGGTGTAATCGGGCGAGGACGAGCTCATTTTAGACATACGCGTAAGCTCTTTTAAAACTTTTTCTTCGCTTTCTTTGGGCATACCCTTTGCTTTAACGGCTTTTTCAAGCTCGAAAAGTTCGCTTTCGTCGTCGCCGAGTTCTTGATGAATGGCTTTGAGCTGTTCGCGAAGATAATATTCTTTTTGCCCTTTTTCTACGTTTTTACGAACCTTATCAGCAATGCGCTTTTCGATTTCAGCCATTTCGATAGCGGCGGAAAGCAAAGTAGAAAGCTTTTCTAACCGCTCTTTTACCGAAGCCGTTTGCAAAATTTGCTGCTTATCCGATTCTTTTAACGAAGAATTGAAAGTAGCTACGTCCGCAAAAGCGTCGGCGTCGGATAAAGCCAAAATATTATTGGCGACTTCGCGCGTGCCGGTTTTATCGTTAAGCACGTATTCTTTATATTGTTTGCGGGTTAAATCGAAATACGCGCGCGTTTCCAAATCGTCTTCGTAAACGGGCGGAACTTCTTCTACGCAAACGGCGAAAAAATCGTCGGTTTTAACGTATTCGGTTATTTGCGCGCGGTAAAGCCCTTCGATGTGCAAGCGCACGCTTTCGCCCACTATGTTTATCGAACGCTTAACGCTGCACACCACACCCGTTTCGTAAATATCTTCGGGCGCGGGATTATCGTTTGCAGAAACGCGTTGCGACACGACGAAAACGTTCAATCCGTGCAAAACGGCGTAATTGAGCGCCGCCAACGATTTGGCCCTGCCTACGTCGAACGTTGTATAAACGTGCGGAAACAAGACCTTGCCTTTCATGGCAATCATGGGGAGCGCGTTTTTCAGTAATATTTCGTCGTCTTGCGGGAGAGCGCTCTCTGCAATTTCTACCGCATCTTGATTTTCTAATTTTATTTCAGACATAAAAGTTTCTTCCGATTTTGATTTTATAAGTTTTCGATAAGCCGCAAAATAAGGTCTACGTGAGCCTTAGCGGCTTTTTCTAAATAAGTGCCGAAGTCCATCGCGTCGCAATCGTCGCTTA
>CAZNKA010000055.1:2154-8168 GCA_964573495.1 uncultured Acidiphilium sp.
CTGCCCGGGCGCACGTCGTCTATCGCGGAGGTGTCGAACTGATAATGCACCACGCTTTTAACCGCGGCGGTATCTAAAATTTTATATTCGGGGTTGATTTTTCCGCAAACGCCGAAATTTATTATCGCTTGAACGCCGAACGCCGTTATTAAAAGCTGCGTTGCGCACGCCGCGCTGACTTCGCCGACGCCCGTTTGAACAACGTATAATTCTTTATCGCCGCTTTTTGCAAAAATCACGTCGAACGCGCCTTTTTTGATTTTTTCGGCATTTTTAAACGCCGCCAAAAACTCGGTAAGCTCTTTATCGAGCGCTACGGCAAAACCTATTTTTTTTATTTGACTCATGTTATTCCTTGTAATCGTTTAAATTCGGCTTTTTCGCAACGCAAAAAGCAAACGAATTTTTTCTTTATGGTAAAATCTTTAACAGATAAGTACTGCTTATTATATCATAAATAAAAAAAATCCGCAACAAAAAATAAACAAAAAAACACCGCGCTTAAAGCTTTTATAACAATTTCGGCTTAAAAAGCGTAATATGTAGCGATGAAAAAAATATTTATATACGACGAAAACGCTTTAAATTACGCGAACGCCGTTTTAAAAGCGGGCGGAGAACCCGTCCTTAGTAAAAACGCAGAACTCTTGCGCGAATGTGATTTTTTGCTTTTAACCGGAGGCGGAGATATTTCGCCATGCCTTTACGGCTCGGCTGAAAAACACTGCTTTAACGTAGACCTAAAACGCGATTGCACCGAACAATATCTTTTGGCTACAGCGCTCAAAAAAAAGTTGCCTATTATGGGCGTTTGCCGCGGCTTGCAAGCGATAAACGTTTATTTCGGGGGCACGCTTTGCCAAAAAATACAAGAAGCAAGCCTGCATTATTGCGAAAATAAAGACGTTTATCACCCTGTAAATCTTTCGGAGCGCGGCTTTTTACGCGATTTATATAAAAGCGAAAAAATAAACGTAAACTCTGCCCACCGCCAATGCGTAGGCGCGCGCGGCTACGGTTTGCAAGTTTGCGCGCGCAGCGCGGACGGAGTTATAGAAGCCGTGCAAAACTTGCAAAAGAAAATAATCGCCGTGCAATTCCACCCCGAAAGAATGGCGGACGGACAAAAAATTTACGATTATTTTTTGAATTTATAATTTTAATTTAATTTTTTACTTTTTTCGCGCCGCACTTTTTTCGTTTTAATTTAAAGCAGCGCGAGATTTTTGACTAAATGAAGCTTTTTTAAGCCTTTTCGACGATTATTTCGCCGTTTATCGCGTCTACGCGCAAGGTGTCGCCCTCGCCGATATTTCCGCCCAAAATAACGCGGGCGGCAGCGGTTTCGATTTTGCTTTCGATATATCTTTTAAGCGGGCGCGCACCGAAAACCACGTCGTACCCGCCGTCTATAACGGCGTTTTTCGCGCTATCCGTAACGAACAAGCGGATTTGCTTGCTTGCAAGCCGCGAAGACAATCTTTTTAAAAGCAAGTCAACTATAAGTTTTACGTCCGAACGAGAAAGCGGCTTAAACGTTAAAATATCGTCTAATCTGTTTAAAAACTCGGGGCGGAATTTACTTTTAAGCAAGCCCTCGATTTCGGAACGCGCTTCGTCGTCTATATCGCCGCTGCGCTCGATCGCGCTTAAAATGGCGTCGCTTGCCAAGTTCGAAGTTAAAATTATTACGGTGTTTTTAAAGTTGACGGTTCTGCCCTGTCCGTCCGTAATTCTGCCGTCGTCTAAAACTTGCAAAAGCAGATTGAACACGTCCGGGTGCGCTTTTTCTACTTCGTCGAACAAAATAACGCTGTAAGGTTTGCGGCGTACGGCTTCGGTCAGCTGCCCGCCTTCGTCGTAACCGACGTATCCCGGAGGCGCGCCGATAAGCCTGGTTACGGAGAATTTTTCCATATATTCGCTCATATCGATGCGGATAAGATTTTTCTCGTCGTCGAAAAGGTATTCGGCAAGCGTTTTTGCAAGCTCGGTTTTACCGACACCCGTAGGACCTAAAAACAAAAACGAACCTATAGGTCTGTTCTCGTCGGAAATGCCCGCGCGCGAACGCAATATCGCCTCGGCAACCTTATCGACCGCCTCGTTTTGCCCGATAACACGCTCGTGAAGTTTATCGGAAAGCTTTAAAAGCTTTTGTTTTTCGCTTTCCATAAGCTTACTTACGGGAATACCCGTCCATTTTGCGACGATTTTTGCTATTTCGTCCGAAGTAACTTCGTCGCGAAGTAAGCTTTTTTCTCCCTTTTCGGCGAATTTTTCGATGGATTTCAGCTCGGTTTCGAGCGCGGGCAACTCGCTGTATTGAAGCTTTGCCGCCAACTCGTAATCACCCGAAGCTTTTGCGTTTTCTATATCCGTTTTTGTTTTATCTATGCGCGCTTTAACGTCTTTAACGCCGTTAATGCCGCGTTTTTCGTTATCCCACTGCGCTTTTAACGCCGCAAACTGCTCGCGTTTTTCGCTAAGCTCCTTTTTAACGGCGTCCAACCGCTCCATAGAAAGTTTATCGCTCTCCTTCGAAAGAGCCATTTCTTCGATTTGAAGCTGTATTATTCTGCGCGAAATCACGTCCATCTCGGTGGGCATGCTGTCGATCTCCGTGCGGAGCATGGCGCACGCTTCATCCATAAGGTCTATAGCTTTATCGGGTAAAAATCTATCCGATATATATCTGTCGGATAAAGTTGCCGCAGCCACCAACGCGTTATCGTGTATGCGAACGCCGTGATAAATTTCATAACGTTCTTTAAGTCCGCGCAGAATGGCAACGGTGTCCTCCACGGTAGGCTCGTTGACCGTTACCGGCTGAAAACGACGCTCTAACGCGGGGTCTTTTTCGATATATTTGGAATATTCGTCTAAGGTGGTTGCGCCTATGCAGTGCAGTTCGCCGCGCGCGAGCATCGGTTTTAACAAATTGCCAGCGTCCATACTGCCCTCGGTTTTCCCCGCGCCCACTATGGTGTGAAGCTCGTCGATGAACAAAAGCGTTTTGCCGTTTTGCTTTTTAATTTCGTTTAGCACGGCTTTAAGCCTTTCTTCGAACTCGCCGCGATACTTCGCCCCCGCGATAAGTGCGCCCATATCGAGCGCGAAAACGTGCTTGTCTTTAAGCCCTTCTGGAACGTCGCCGCGCGTTATTCTTTGGGCAAGACCTTCGGCTATAGCGGTTTTTCCTACGCCCGGTTCGCCTATTAAAACCGGGTTGTTTTTGGTTTTGCGCGAAAGTATGCGTATTACGTTACGAATTTCTTCGTCGCGCCCGATAACCGGGTCTAATTTACCGCTTTTTGCGCGCTCCACTAAGTCGTATCCGTATTTTTTAAGCGCGTCGTAGCCGCCTTCGGGGCTGTCCGTCGAATTAGGCGCGGTTTTTACTTCGGACAAAGCTTTTTTAAACTCGCTTTCCTTTACTCCGTTTTTTTCGAATAAATCTTTGATTTGCTTAGACGGGTTTTTTAAAATCGCAGAAAAAATGTGCTCTACGCCCGCATATTCGTCGCCTCCGTCCGACGCGAGTTTTTCGGCTACGGCGAAAGTTTTTGCAGCTTCTTGCCCTAAATACAGCCCCGCGCCGCTTCCGCTTACTTTAGGCAGAGCGTCGATTAACTTTTCGGTTTGATTTTTTAAATTTTCCGCGTTTATTCCGCATTTTTTCAAAAGCTCGCAAATAAGCCCGTCGGAGCCGAGCAATGCGTAAAGCAAATGCTCTTGCTTAATTTCCTGATTGTCGCAAGTAAGGGCTTTGTTCTGCGCGGCAGATATAGCCTCTTGCGCTTTTTGCGTGTATTTTTCGATGTTCATAAAATTACCCTTCTCGTTGGTTTTTATAAACGAGCGGCGCGTTTTTTTCGTTTTCGCACTACTTCGCGTTTTTGCGTTATTTGCGTTATTCGCGTTATTTCGCGCGCCGCGGTCAAAAATTAGCAATATTTTTAATCGAGTGTTAGCACTCTTTGTGTTTGATTGCTAATATTATAATCGCAGAGCGTAACTTTGTCAAGCAAAATAAATAAAAAGCAGAAAAAAATTTTTTGCGTTTCGATTTTATAAAAAAAAGAAGTTACAAACAAATCGTAACTTCGGTTCGCGCGCGGCTTAATTATTTATTGATTTTTATTGCCAAACAGATTGTTTTTTATACAAAAGTCCGCCTATAGGTCGATTAACGGCACTTTTGCAAAAATTTCAAAATAAAAAACGCAGCCGCTTAACCGACCGATAACTTCTAAAAAAACGCGGTAATACAAAAAGCAACCCGCACTCGATGCGAATTGCTTTTTGTAAAAAATATATGATAAGGGGGAAAATGATGAGCTAGTTAAAACCCGATGAAGTGCACAAGCACTATCAACGAATTACGAGTTCATTATAACCTATTTAAAAAAATAAGTAAAGCGTTTTTACCCCGTTTTTTAAATTTTTTAAAAACTTTTTTTCTTTTTATCTTTTTTTATCGAAAAATGCAGAAAATCTGCTGTTTTTTGCATATTCGCCCTGTTAAACAACCTAAACGCTTGCGCATTTATGCATTTTTTGATATAATTACGTTATGTTGATAAAAAAATAAATTGTTGTTGAAAATTTAAAAATTATGAAATCGAACGAAATGACAGCCATAGCCGAGAAATTCAAAATTAACATAGAAACGGTAACAAAAAACGGCGATTATCCGATTTTCTTTTCGAAAATTCGAGGTAAACGCGTTTGCGTGGTTTCGGATGCGAACACTAAAACCTTTGCCGACGATATTTCGGCTAGGATAGAAAATCATGGCGGAACTATCGTTCAAGCTTTTTTCGACGAAAAAGAGCTTATTCCCGACGAACACGTTTACGAACGCGTTGAAAAAACAGCGAACGAAAAAAAGGCGGATTATCTGCTTGCCGTCGGAAGCGGCTCGCTAAACGATGTGTGCAAATACGTTTCGACTCGCCTGAATATTCCGTGCGGAGTGTTGGCAACGGCTTGTTCTATGGACGGCTACGTTTCGAAGGGCGCGGCGCTTATGCAAAACGATTTTAAGGTTACACTGCCCGTACACACGCCTAGCGACGTGCTTATTAACGCCGATATTTTGATTACCGCCCCCAAGCTTATGACGGCTGCCGGATTCGGCGACATTATGGGAAAATACACCTGCCTTAACGATTGGCGACTTGCACATATATTAAACGGAGAAGATATCGACGACCAAGCGTTTTCGTTGATGGAAAACGCGCGCGACGATTGCAAAAACAGCTTCGACGAATTATTAAAATACGACAAAAACGCGATAGAAAAATTGATGAACGCCTTGATTGTCGCAGGACTTGCCATGGCGATTTGCGGGAACTCGCGCCCCGCGAGCGGAAGCGAACATCATATATCGCACTTTTTGGAAATGGACTTCGTATCGCGCGGAGAATCGGTTCCACCTCACGGCGTTAAAGTAGCGATAGGCACTCTTATTTCAATAGAAATATACAACTATTTAAAAGACAATAAAATAAAATTCGAGCATTGCGAAGAAGTTTATAAGCTTTGCGATTATTTGCCCGACGCCGAACACTTAAGGGCAATGCTTGAAAAAATAGGCTGCCCCGTCCGTTTTTCCGAAATAGGCGTAAGAAAAGAGGTCATGGAACAAACGATTGAAAAAGCATACACCGTCCGCGACAGATTTACCGTTCTTACCTTAACTCATGAACTCGGGCTTACCGAGAAATTGAAGCCCGTAATAATGCAAAAATATTTTTAAGAAATAAAATTATCGAATTTATTAAATTAAACGGAGGCTGAAAATGTTTGACGTAATAGTTATAGGCGGAGGCGTAATAGGCGGCTTGATTTTGCGCGAGCTTACCAAATACGAACTTAACGTTTGCCTTTTAGAAAAAGAAAGCGACGTTTGCATGGGCGCAAGCAAAGCAAACAGCGGCATAGTCCACGCGGGATTCGACGCAAAAATCGGCTCTTTAAAAGCTAAATTCAACGTTTTAGGCAATAAA
>CAZNKA010000056.1:0-8147 GCA_964573495.1 uncultured Acidiphilium sp.
TTATTTCGGCTATTATAAATCCGTGCAAATTATTTTCTTCGAAATATTCGTGCGGGAGGTCGTTTAAAAATTCGTTTGCCTCGCTTTTTTCAAGCGTTTTGTAAAGCTCTTTCGCCAAACCTTTAAGTGCGGGCGTGCGAACGCCTATAAACGCAGAACGCGGTTTTTCGGGTGTGAGCTTCGCCTGAAAATCCGCATATTTTTCGTCTTTTAAATCGAATAGTTTTTTTCTTATAAATTTAGTCGTTTCGGTCATTTTTTCGCTCTTTTTAACGAACTGCGCAATTTTTTTAAACAAAAAAGTGCCGCTATAAGTCCGTTATCGGCACTTTCGGCAACTTTAAATCAATTTTTCGAGCATTTTTGAAAGCGCGATTTTTTGATGTTCGTAAGTAAGCCCGCCCTGAATATACGCGATATACGGGGCGCGCACCGGGGCGTCTGCGGAAAGTTCTATGGAAGAGCCTTGAACGAAGCACCCCGCAGCCATAATAACCTCGTCGTTATACCCCGGCATTTCGCTCGGACAAACGGTTACGAAGCTATCTATGGGCGAAACGGCTTGCACCGATTGGATAAAATCGATTAGCTTTTGCTTGTCGCCGAAAACTATCGACCGAGTTACATCGTAAGGAGCCTTGCCCGCCGTGGGTAAAGTTTTATAGCCTAAATCGGCCATAGCCTTTCCGATAAGCATACTGCCTTTAAGCGCTTGCAAAACGGTATGCGGAGCAAGAAACAACCCTTGATAAAAATATTGATAACCGAAAGCGTAAGAGCCTTCTTCGCCGCCGATGGACGGAGCGGTAAGCCGCCCCGCAACCAAATCTATATATTCTTTTTTGCCGACGACGTAACCGCCGGTGGGAGCTATTCCGCCACCCGCATTTTTTATAAGCGAACCGCAACAAATATCCGCCCCTACTTCGGTAGGTTCTTGCTTTTCGACGAATTCGCCGTAGCAGTTATCCACGAAAACGCAGCCCGAAAACCCCGCTTCTCGCACGGCTGAAATTATTTCGCCGATATGCGAAACGGACAACGCTTCGCGCCATTCGTACCCGCGCGAGCGTTGAATATAAAGCATTTTTACTTTGTTTTTGCTTAAATAAGCTAAAACCTTTTTAAGGTCGATTTTTCCGTTTTTAAGCGGAATTTTATCGTATTTAACGCCGAAATCGGCAAGCGAGCCGATCCCGCTTCCGCTAACGGTATCGCGCAGAGTATCGTAAGGATCGCCCGTTATCGAAAGCATTAAATCGCCGGGGCGAAGCACCCCGAAAAGCCCCACCGTTATGGCTTGAGTGCCCGAACAAATAGCGGGCGAAACGATAGCGGCTTCGGCACCGAAAGCGGAAGCGAAAGTCGAACCGAGCGCGTCGCGCCCGTCGTCGCCTATGCCGTAGCCGGAGCTGCCGTAAAAATGCCTTAACGCTATTTTGTTTTGCCAAAAAGCCTTTAGAACCTTTTCTTGATTATAAAGGGCTATGTCTTCAAGACGCGCGAACTGTTTTTTAAGCGCGTTTTCGCACTTTTTTATTACGCCGTTAACGCGCTCTTTTTTTTCTTTTAAAATAATATCTTCTTTCATTTTTCTTTTTCGTTTTCGGATTAAACTATACGCTTAAACCATTTTTCGAGCTCTGTTTTTGTTATTTTAACGGCTATGGGTCTGCCGTGCGGGCATTTTAACCCCAAATTGTTTGAAACCTTTTTTAAAAGCTCGTCTATTTCCGATCTATCGAGCTTATCGCCGCCCTTAACCGCGTGTTTGCAAGCCGTTTGCATAAGCTTTTCCTTTAAAGCGGCGGGCATTTTTTCGCGCTTGAACGAGTTATCGAATAATATATCGTCGAAAAACTTTCTTAAATTTATTTCGCACAGCTCGCACGGGAGTGAAGAAACGCAAAAGCCGTTGTCGCCTATCAGATCTATATCTATCCCCATTTCTCTGAAATAGTCCATGCGGTCGTAGATATTATCGAAATCTTCGGCGGAAACGTAAAACGAATACGGAATTAAAAGCGCCTGTTTTTCGACCGATTTCGCGTTGACTTTCGCGCTTAATTCGTCGAATAAAAGCCTTTCGTGCGCGGCATGCTGATCTATAAAATACATATCCTCGCCGCGCGTGAATATCAAATATGTATCGAACGCCTGCCCGACGAACATGTCGTTTTCGGCAATCTGCATTTTTGTTTGGCCGCCGCTTTTTTGCTCGTCTAAAGCGTTTTGCTCTGAAAACTCGGAATTCTTTTCGACGCTTTCGCGCTCTAACCGCTCGATATATTTTTTGTTTTCGGCAAATATATCGACCCCGCTTTCGGGCTCGAACGAGCCTGCGTAGCCCCCGCCCGCGGGATATTCGGCTCCGCTGTCGCGCACGGCGGTAATATATTCCCCTCGCGCGCTATTGCTTTTTTCGTTTAAAAACCCGCCCTCGAACGTTTTGCCATAGTCGCTTGAATTTTCGTCGTTTTTTGGCGTACTAAAGCCGCTTTCAAAGAACGAATTATTGGCGAAAGTGCCGTTAACGGGCTTATAGGCAGACTTTTCTTGTAACTCACCGGATAAAACATCTGAATTATCCGAAAGCTTTTCCGTACTTTGCCGCGAAGAAGAAACCGATGTTTGTTCTTCTTTGATTATGTTAACAGCCTCCGAAACGCCGTCTATCACCTTAGATACAGCCGAATAAACGGCGGAATAAATAATTTGATTATTCGAAAAACGAACTTCGCTTTTTCTGGGATGAACGTTAACGTCTACTATTTCCGGCGGAACGGTCAAGCCTAAAACGAAAAAGGGATATTGCCTTTTCATAAGGTAGCTCGAATAAGCGTTTTGCACCGCCGCGGACACGGTGTTATCCGTAACATATCTGCCGTTTACTATAAGCGTTTGATACGAACGCGTGGGTTTTGTAAACGAAAGCTTACCTATATATCCGCTTATTTTCACTCCGTTTTTTTCGCTTTCGATAAAAAAGCATTGTTCTAGCGTTTTAGTACCGTAAACGGAAGCAAGACATTCTTTAAGTCCGCCTCCGAACGTTTCTAAAACCGTTTTGCCTTCTATTTCCAATTTAAACGCCGCGTCGGGGTTAGAAAAAGCAAGTTTTGTAACAATCGAAGTAATTTCGCCCTCCTCCGCGCGCGGAGTTTTTAAAAACTTAGCGCGAGCAGGCGTGTTAAAAAACAAGTCTTTACATATTACGGTTGTTCCGGTTTCGCAGGGTTTATCTACGACTTCGCCTATTTCGCCGCCGTTACAAACAATGCTTGCGCCCAATTGCTCGCTTGCGGTTTTTGAAATTATTTCCGCGCGGGTAACGGCACCTATCGAAGCAAGAGCCTCGCCCCTAAAACCCAACGTAAAAATCGCATCTAAATCGGAAGCGCTTTTGATTTTACTAGTCGCATGCGGCAAAAACGCGCGTTCTAACTGCGATTTTTCTATTCCGCAACCGTTATCCGCCACCGTAACGCTCCGTATTCCGCCGCCGACAACCGAAATTTCTATTTTATCCGCACCGGCATCCAAAGAGTTTTCGACAAGCTCTTTAACCATCGAGGCAGGCCGTTCGACCACTTCCCCCGCAGATATTCTGTTATAAACGTTTTTATCTAATAAATTAATTATAGCCATTTTTTTATGTCGGGCAATCCTGCCCCGTTTTGTTTTTTTGTTTGCCGATTTTTTAAAAATCGACCGTCCTTTTTTAATTTTAAAGTTTTTCTTTAAGTTCGCAAATTAAATCGAACGCCATACGCGGAGTTAAATCGTCTACATTTATATCGCGCAAAACTGCCTCTACTTCGCTGTAATAAGAGTTGTTTTCGGCGAAGTTTTGCTCGACTTCTCCCAATTCAGGAGTTTGTTCTTGCATTTGCTCGCCTGAAATTTCGCCGATTATGTTTTCGCCTTTTTTCTGTCGCTGAGCAAGGTCGTTTTTTTCAAGCCGCTTTAAAATAGCCTTGGCTCGCGCGGTTACTTCTTGCGGAACGCCCGCCAAAGCCGCAACCTCTATGCCGAAGCTTCTGTTTGCGCTTCCGCGCGTTATTTTGCGCAAGAACAATATTCCGTCTACCGTCTCTTTAACGGTAATTTTATAATTTTTAACGCCCCCCAAAACGCCCTCGAGCTCAGAAAGTTCGTGATAATGCGTAGCAAAAAGCGTTTTTGCGTGCAATCTCTTGCAAATATACTCGATTACGGACCAAGCAATGCTTAGCCCGTCGTAAGTGCTGGTACCGCGACCGACCTCGTCTAAAATAAGCAAACTTTTTTGAGTTGCGGAGCGCAAAATAAGCGCGACCTCGCTCATTTCGACCATAAAAGTGCTTTGATCGTAAATTAAATTATCGCTTGCGCCCACACGCGTAAACACCCTATCGGTTATCGGTATGCTTGCCGAACGCGCCGGCACAAAACAGCCTGCATGCGCCATTATGGTTATTAACGCGACCTGACGCATATACGTGCTTTTGCCCGCCATGTTAGGCCCCGTGATTACAAGCATATTGTTTTCGGAACAATCTAAAAACGAATCGTTTGCGATAAAACGTTCTTTGCCGATTTGTTCTACGACGGGATGTCTGCCACCCACTATATCAAGCGGCTTATCGCTTTCGCATATTTCGGGGCGCACGTAATCGTTCTTTTTCGAAACGTAAGCAAACGAGCAAAGGACGTCTAACGAAGAAAAGCCCTTAGCTATGCTTTTTAACGTTTCGATTTTGCTTGCCAAAAGCGTTTTGAATTTATCGAAAATTTGAAGTTCCAAACGCAAGGCACGCTCTGCGGCGGTTAAAATTTCGTCTTCGAAATGTTTAAGTTCTTCGGTTATATAGCGTTCTGCCCCGACGAGCGTTTGCTTGCGCACGTAATCGTAAGGTACTTTATCCTTAAACGTATTAGAAACTTCTATATAATATCCGAAAACCCTGTTATATCTGATTTTTAAGCTTTTAATTCCCGTTCTTTCGCGCTCGCGCTCTTCCATTTCGTCGAGATAGCCTTTGCCCGATTCTTTTAAACCGTTAAGCCGGTCGAGCTCTTCGTCGAACCCGGGGGCGATAAATCCGCCCTCTTTATACGAAACGGGGCAATTTTCTTTAAGCGCGCGCTTTAAAAGATTAACAAGCTCCGATTCATCCGTAAGAGCGTTTTTAACGGCGACGATAGCGGAACAGTCCAGCCCCGATAAATGCATTTTCACGGCGGGAATAACAGCGAGCGAATGCCAAAGCGATTCCATATCCTTAGGCGTTACGTTGCCGTTCGAAACGTTGCCCGCTATTCTTTCTATATCTTTAACGGCGCCGAGCTCTTCGCGCACGGCAGACAAAACCACTACGTTTTTATAAAGTTGCTCTACCCCGTCTAACCTCGCGTTTATTTTTTGTTCGGATAAAAGCGGAGAAATAAGCGCGCTTTTTAACGCGCGCGCACCCATTGCGGTTTTCGTTTGGTCTAAAACCCACAACAGCGAGCCGTATTCTTTACCCCCGCGCGAAGATTTTAATATTTCCAGATTGTTTAAGCATATCGCGTCGAGCTGCATATTGTCGCCGCAACGTTCCAGCCTTAACGAGCTGATATTTTCAAGTGCATGTTTTTGCGTTTCGCGCAGGTATTCGACCAAGGCTCCCGACGCGCATATAACGGCGCTTTTTTCGTTTATTTCTAAGGCGATTAAATCGCGAACCTTAAACTGTTCGGTTAAAGCACGCCGCGCCGCCGCGGGTGCAAAAGCCGCGCCGTCGTATTTATAAGGAGAGGCAAGAACCTTGCGCGAAAAAACGGCGGCGCTTTTTATTTTTGCCTCGCTTTGCTCGTCGGTTATTATTTCGGAAGGCGAAACGCGAATCAAAATGTCGTAGAATTCTTGTTCCGAAAACGTTTCGCGCGCAAAAAATTCGCCGGTAGTTATATCTGCCCACGAAACAGCGCCGAAAACCCCGTCTTTTTTATCGGGCGAAAGATAAACCGAGCAAATAAAGTTATTGTTTTTTTCGTCGATTTGCGTAGGTTCAGTAAGAGTACCGGCGGTAACCACCCGCACGACGTCGCGCAAAACGAGCTGTTTACCCTTCGAAGGCTCTGAAAGCTGTTCGCAAATGGCAACCTTATACCCCGCCCGAACGAGTTTTGCGATATAATCGTCTGCCGCGTGAAAAGGAACGCCGCACATCGGAGCACGTTGCTTGGTTCCGTCTGCGTCTATCCCGCAATGCCTGCCCGTAAGCGTTAAATCGAGAACGTCGGAGGCAACGACCGCGTCGTCGTTGAACATCTCGTAAAAATCGCCCAGCCGATAAAAAACTATGCAGTCGTTGTATTTTTGTTTTATCGAGTTGTAGTGCAGCATCATGTCCGAAAGTCCCATGACGTTATCCTCCGTGTTTTTGCGTTCACGTTATACTTGCACCCGTTGCACGGTTTAATACGCATGAACGTTAACCCCGTTTGCAATTATGCAAATATATTTTTTTGCTCTTATTTAATATTTTTCCGTTATATAGCTACAACCCCTTTAAAATAAGGGGTTGCACCGAATAAAGCCCCGCTTTAACGGGCTTTTGCCTTTAATTTTTATTCGGCAACGATTATCGCTTAATCGTTTAATTATTCAACGGATAAACTTTTCTCCGTATTATTCAACGAATAACCTTTTCTCCGTAAAGCGAAATGCCGTTGGTTTTACCCACAAGAATATCTACGAAATTGCCTTTTTCGTTTATATCCGATTTAAAATAACCCATCCTGCCGTATTCGTCGCGCCCTAAATATAAGCCGCGTTTTTCGTCGTAATCTTCACACAAAACGGTAACCGTTTTGCCTTCGTAGGTTTTTGAAAAACGCGCGGTCCTATCGTTTTGAGCGGCAACCATCCGCATGATTCTGTCCTTAGAAACGTCCGCAGAAATTTGCCCTTCCATTTTTGCGGCAGGCGTGCCTTCGCGCGGGGAATAAACGAACATAAATGCCGAAGCAAAGTCGACGCGCTCCATTATATCCATCGTATCTAAAAAATCTTGCTCCGTTTCGGTAGGAAAACCGACCATAACGTCGGTAGAAACGGCGCAATCGGGCATGTATTTTTTTATAAGCGCAACCTTTTCGAGATAATCTTCGCGGGTATAACGCCTATTCATAAGCTTAAGCACCCTATTCGAACCCGACTGCAACGGCAAATGCACGCTGTGGCAAATGTTTTTGTGCGAAGCTATGGTCTTAACCAATTCCTCCGTTAAATCCTTCGGATGGTTAGACATAAAGCGCAAACGATAATCACCCTTAACTTCGGTGCAAATCGCGTTTAAAAGTGCGGAAAAACTTTGACCTTCGCCCAATTCCTTGCCGTACGAATTGACGTTTTGCCCGAGCAACGTTATTTCTTTATACCCTGCCGCGATAACGGAACGGGCTTCTTCGACCACTTCGGCAATCGGACGAGAGTGTTCGCGACCTTTTACGTAAGGCACTATGCAATAAGTACAAAAATTGTCGCATCCGTAAACTACGTTTATCCAAGCATTGGGATAGCTCGCGCGGTTTTTATATAACCCGTCTTCGGGTAAATCTTTATCTATTATTTCGATTATAGCCTTTTTTTGCTTTTGCTTTTGCTCGAGCATTCTGCCGAATTCGGGCAAATTATGCGTTCCGAAAATTATATCTACGAACGGGAATTTATTATGCAACGCTTCGGCGGCGCCTTCCTTTTGCGTCATGCACCCGCCCACGGCTATTATTACCCCGCCATTTTTTTGTTTGTATTTTTTTAGCGCACCGATATGCCCGTATACTTTCTGTTCAGCATTTTCGCGTATGCAACAAGTAACGAAAGCGATAACGTCCGCAGTTAAAGGCTCGTCGGTTTTTACGTATCCGCGCTCTTCCAAAATGCCCGAAAGCTTTTCGGCTTCATGTAAGTTCATTTGGCAACCGTATACGTATACGTAATATCTTTTACTCATTGTTTCTTTTTCGCTTTTTGCCTTATATTTGCCTTGTTTATTCCCGCAGAAACGCATAAACGCTCCGCGTGAATGTCGTAAGTAATTTTACATTCTTTTTGAAATTTTGTCAACCCTTTGCGCATATCTGCCGTCAAAAAGTTAAAAAGGTAAAGTTTTATA
>CAZNKA010000057.1:0-4379 GCA_964573495.1 uncultured Acidiphilium sp.
CTTAAGTGCATTCGGCGGCTTCGCTAAAAACAGCCGCAAACGCTCGTAAAAAATTATTCGAGAGGCAATTCTATTAGTTTTGCAGAGTAAATATTTGCGATATACAGTCCCGTTACACGTTTTTTAAGCACTTTTTCGACGGCGAGCGCGTAAAGCCTTAGCTGCTTTTGATAACGGGCGATTAAATCTTCGCTGCGGCTAAGCGCCGAAAATTTATAGTCTACGATTACAGCTTGATCTCCGCGCACGGCTAAAAGGTCGATAATCCCTTGAACCAAAACTTCTTCGGAGCCCGAATAATCGCGCTCGGTTAAAGACGCGGGCAAAAACGCCGTAAACGGCTGCTCTTTATATAGCGAATAGCCTTCGAGTTGCTTAAAAACAGGCATTTTCATAATGGCGTTCAGCCGCTCGATTTTTATTAGCGAAACTTCGTCCGGATTAAGCAAATGTGCGGCTATAAGCCTGTTAACTTCGGTTTCGGGCGGCGCGGAAAAGTCGCAAAGTTGCAAATATTTGTGATAGGCAGTACCCGTTTTTTCATCGGTCGCACCGTATATCGGGGCGTATTCGAAGGGGGGCAATCCTTCTTCGTCGAAATGAGCGGCAGATGTTACGGAGCGCTTTACGGAAACGTTCTGCTCCGCAGCGAAAGGATAAACGTAGCTTAAATTTCGCTTTATTTTTTGCTTTAATTCTTCGTCTGCCTTGCCGACCAAAACTTGCTCGGTTTGCTTTTTTTGCAAAATTTCGAAATCGTCTGCCGAAACGGTTACGCTTAAATCGCTTTGGGCAAGCAAGTCGCAAAAAGACGACGAAAACATTCCGTCGGTGAATAAATGCTCGCTTTTTATAGGTAAAATCACTTCGCCGTCCTTTTCGCGCGCGGTACCCGTTATTATAAGCCTGTTTTCGGCTCGGGTGAGCGCAACGTAAAACAAGCGCGCTTCGTCTTCGCGCAAAGCAAGCAACTTTTTATATCGCACGAAACGGCGAAACAGCGTTTCTTTCACTTTTCCGTCGGTTAAATCGTTGAGCTTGAGCGCCAAGCCGTATTTTTTATCGATAAGCATATCCGAATGAACGTCTTCGGTGTTGTATTTTTTGTTCACGCCGCCCAATATGACGACGGGGAATTCTAACCCCTTAGACGCATGAATACTCATGATTTTTACGGCGTTTTCGTCGGAATATTCGAGCGAAAGCCCCTCGACGGTTTTATCCATCAAAGGCAAAAACTCTTGTACGGTGCGCTTTTTTGCCCCGACGGCGTCTATAAACAAGTTGATTCGCTCTAACTTTTGCTCACCCAAACGCATGGATAAATATTCTAAATCTATCTGTTTCTCTCTGATTATCGTTTGTAAAAGCTCGTCGCAAGGCAAAAAGGAAGAAAGCAGCCGTATTTTGCCCATGTATTCTTCGAATTCGGCAAGTTTTTTGGCGAGGTCGTCCTCTTTTTCGGCTAAATACGAGCGGTATGCTTCGCAAAAAGTGCCGTGCGGGTACGCTTGGCGTATTTTTAACAGCTCGCCTTCACAGATTTTTCCCACCGGGCTTTTTAAAACGGCAACGAGCGGAATATCTTGATTAAAACAGCCTATCAGCCTTAATAAATCGGTTAAAAAAGCTATTTCGGGGTAATCGCCTATGCTCTTTCGCGAAGACGCCGCAACCGGGATTCCCGCCCGCATAAGCTCGTTTACGAATTTATCGCCCGAACCTTTCGTGTTTCTAAGCAAAACGGCGCAGTCGCCGAATTCGATTTTTCGCGTTTTTTGAGTTTTTACGTCGAACATTTCTTGCCCGACGACTTCCAATATGATTTTAGCCGCGAGTCTGCCTTCCGCAAAGCCCGCGGAATCGCGCAGAACGCTTAAATGCTTGGTCACGCCGTAAACGCCCGACGGCAAAACTTTTTCGCTTTTTTCGGGGCAAACGAAAAACGCGGAAGCTTCGCCTTCGCCGACGGGATACGCCCCGCCCGCGCTCATCGGCGCGCTTTTATAATCCACACGCCCGAACCTCTTTGTCATAACCGACGAAAAAACGTTGTTGACGGCGTTAAGCACGGGTGCCGCGCTTCTGAAATTTTTATCGAGCGACAAAGCCGTTCCGCCCTGCCCGCTTTCGTATTGCTCGAGCTTATCGGCAAAAATGTTTGGGTTGCACCCGCGGAAATTGTATATGCTTTGCTTTACGTCGCCGACCATAAACAAATTCCCGCGCGAAACGCCGTTTAAAAGCGCTTCTTGAACGCCGTTAGTATCTTGATATTCGTCGGCAAAAACGTATTTATACCGCGAAGAAATCTCCTCGCGCAGCTCGTCGTCGGCTAAAAGCTTCAGCGTGAGATGTTCTAAATCGGAAAAATCGACTAAGTTTTCTTCACGCTTTTCGCTCGCGTAGTATTCGGCGAACTTGTTGACTAAAAAGCAGAGAGCTTTGTATACGGACATGGCTTTTTGCGCGCGCAAAAATTCTTCTTCCTTTTCTTCGCCGCACAACGACTGAACGACTTCTATAAATGGCTTAAAGCTTCCGTAATAAAAGGCGCGCAGTTCTTCGCGCACTTCTTCGCTGTCTCCGTCTTTTTTGCTTTTTACGGGGAATCGCAAAGAAACGCTTTTCGCCGTATGGCAAAATTCGTCGTAGTCGTCGTTTATAACGAAGAACTTCAAATACGCGGAAATCTCCGCGCAAAAATTATTCAGCTTGCCTTCCGGCTCGGTTCGAGTCCTGATTTTTTCCAGCTCCGCGCAAAGTTCTTCGCTCGTTTGCGAAACTTCTTCGAGCACGCTTTTTATAATTTGCTCGACGCCCGCATCCGTGTAATAAAATTCGCCGCGGCTCATTATTTCTTCGGGCGAGCGTTCGGTTATGAGTTCGTTGTATATTTTTATTATTCTTTTCTTTAAATCGTTGTCGCTGCGCTTTTTGAAATAGAGCGAAGTAAGTAGCTCCAATTCGGCGTTTTTTTGCTCGTATAAATCGTCGAAAAGTCTGCCTATAGCGCGATTAACCAATATTTCGCTCTCTTTATCGTCCGCCACGGAAAAGGACGCGTCCAGCCCGGCTTTATAAAAAAATTCGGTTAATAAATTTTTGCAAAACGCGTGAACCGTGGATATGTCCGCCGCGGGTAAAAGTTCTAACTGCTTATAAATCAAATCGCGTTTTTCGTCGCTTAAGTTTTCGTCTAAAAGAACGGAATTAAGTTTGTTTAAAAGCTTCTGCTTCATTTCGGCAGCCGCTTTGGAAGTGAACGTTACGCACAATATTTCGTCTACGTCGGCGTACCCGTTTAAAATAAGCTCCGTCACGCGGGAAATCATAACGAAAGTTTTTCCGCTGCCCGCCGATGCCGATACGAGCGCGTTGCCTTCTTTCAAGCCTATTGCGCGGGCTTGCATTTCGGTTAGCATTATTCGTTATCCCCCTCGTTTGAATTTTCTTTTTTTTCGATAGCGCGTTCGCCCTTTAAACCGACGCCGCTTTTTAACTGCTTTTCGTATTCGAGCGCGGCGGTTATATCGTCTTTACCGGCGCAAACGTCGCGGCGGAGCGACTGTGTTTCTTCGTCGTAGCCGCAAATTCCCGAAAATTTACAATAGGAGCATTTTTCGCCGCAGGGCGACGCCGCGATAACGCCTTCCTTTATTTCGGAAAACCCTTCGGCGGCAACGAGATTAGAGTATTCTATATAATTTTCCAACTCGCTTGCGGTTAAAAAATCTTTAGTCGTTTTTATAGCCCCGCCTTTTAGCGAAAGTTTGGCTTCGATAAATTCTTCGTTGCCGTTTTCTTTGCCGAAGTCGAGCCGTTTTATCGTTTGCAAATCCGCCAAAGTGCGACCTTTCATCTTTAAAATGCGGCTTTCGCCTTCTTTAACGAAGTTGTCTTCGATAGGGAAATAATAAACGCCGACGGGTTTATAGCGGTTTGAAAGCGCGCCCGCGTATAAAAACAGTTGCAATTTATTGCCAGAATATAAATTTTCGTCTATATCGCCCGAAACGACGGTACCCGTTTTATAATCGACCACGCGCATTTCGTTACCGCAAACGTCTACGCGGTCTATCTTGCCGCTTAGTTTCATTTCGCCGAAACGAGTGTTTATTTTAACGGGGGGATATTTGCCGCAACCGAATTCGGCTTCTAAAAGTTCGGGCTTAAACGCGGAATTTTCGCAGCCCGAATACATGTCCGCGCAAAATCTTACCGCTTCTTTTTTAACCAAAGCGAACACGCGCTTGCCGCGCTCCGAAAGTTTATAGCGCGAATATTCTTCGCCTGCGGATATTTCTTCGAAAATTTCGCCGCCGCGCGCTTTCGCGCTTTTTATGTCCGCTATCTTATTTTCTTTAACTTCTTTGCCG
>CAZNKA010000057.1:4479-7830 GCA_964573495.1 uncultured Acidiphilium sp.
CCCAAAGCCAAAAAGTCTTTTTTGCGCGATTCGCCCGCACGCGCGGCTGCGGCGGCTAGGCTTTTACGGTCCGCGACCAGCTCCTTTTTACCGCCGTAAGCGGCAAGCGCGCCGCTGAATATTTCGGAAGGCTCGTTTGCACCGTCCGTCCACGCGGGATAAGATAAAAACAATTCTTCCGAAAAAGCCGCTAATGCAAAACACGCGTTTTCACGCGAGCGGCGATTAACTTGTTTTATTTTAGGCTCGACCGAAATTGATATTTCGTCTAACTTTTTTAAATCTTTATCGCAAAGCAGAGCGCAGTCGGCTTTGTTTAAAGGCACGGCGGAAGTAAGCCCCGCCAAAAACAACTTCTTATATTCCTTATACTTAACAGCGCGAAAATCCCCTACGAAAACGCAATCGTTGAATTCGGGAATAAGCGAAAGCTTACAAGCCGTCATTCCCGACACTATAACGTTTGAAACTTCGGTTAAAGTAGCGGGTTTATCGCCCAAAAGCCGCCTAACTTCGCCGAGCACGTTTATAAACTTTTCGTAGGCTTGCGCGTTATACGAAGAAAGTTCGCCCCGCCCCGCGCTTAAAAGGCTTTCGCCCAACATCTCCGCGTTTTTTTGCGCGTCTATTTGCAAAAGTGCCGCCTCGACCGATTCTATAATCGAATCGAAAGTTCGTTTTTCTTCGAAAAGTGCCGATAATCGACCTATAGCCCCTCTTATTTTTTCAAACGCTTCCAAATCGTCGTCCGGAATAACGAAAGGCAAGGCGATGCTTTTTCGGTTAAACGCGTTTTTTATAACGTAGTTTTCAAGCTTATCCGCCAAAGCTTTATCCGGCAAAAAAACGGGGTTTTCCACAACCGAAATAAATGCTTCGGGGGTTTTTTTACGCGCGAATTCCAAAAGCGATTTTACGAAAAGCGTAAGCGGGTGTTTGGACAAATCGGCGATTTCGTCGATAAAATACGGAATTCCGTAGTCACCGAATACCCGCCTTACTATAAGCGAATATTCAGCGGGGTTTTCAACGGCTAAGGCAAAACTTTTATACCTTGCCCCGCCGACCGCCCGCGATTTTATTATCTGAGCGACGTGCTCTATTTCCGCGTAACGGTTTTGCGCTTTGTAAAAATATATTTTTTTATCACCGAGCGGTTTTTGATTTTTATTCGCGTCCGCACCGCTTTCTGCTTCTAGTTTCGATTTTTCGGCTAAAAACGTGGGATTATACAGCGCGGAAAGAAGATAAGCCTTGGCTCCGCGCTCGTTTTTTACGAGTTCTAAATCGAATTTATTGCGCAAAAAATCGTAAAGTTCGTTTGTGTAAACGCGCTCGTTTTCGCCGTGAGCGATAACGAAGCAAAGTTTTTTTGCCGAGCGAGCCAAGGCGCCGAAAATTTCGCATAGCGTTTTGTTAAGCACCGAAAAACCCGCCACGTATACTTCTGCGTTTTTGATTTCTTCCGACGCGCTGACGAGCGACGGAAGCAAATACAGCCTATTGTTGCCGTCCGTAAGCCCGTTTTCGCTTAGATATTTTTCGTATTCTTCGTATATCAAAGCAAGATCGCCTAGTTTACGCTTTAAATTGCCAGTGCTTTGTTCGTGCGCGCGGCAAAGGTCGGAAGGAGTTACTTTCGCGCTTTTTAGCTGCGCGATAAGCTCATAAACGGCGGAAGACAAATTAGGTTCGTAAACGTTTTTAAAACATTCGAGTTTTTCCTTGTTTTCGAGCAAAACGCGCTTTACGATGAGCGAAGAGCCTTCGGGGGAAATAGGCAAACCGTTTTCGGTAAGCCGCGAATGCATAAAACGGTTGAACGAAAAAACCTGCGTGCCGAAACTGCCGCCGAATTTTTTGGCTAGGGCAAGCTCCAGCGCGAGCGTAAACTTATCCTCGCAAAAAACAATCCTTTTTTCAAGCGATTCGCCCGATAAAAGTTCGCATAAAACGCCGGGCAGTTCGCACGTTGCCGAAGCCGTATAAACTTTTACTTTTTTTTCGCATTCCTTCATACTTCGCATTATATCACGATTTTAAAAAAAACGCCACAAAATAACGCGACGTAAAACGATTAGCGATTTTTTTGCGGGTTGCTTAGTTATTTCGAGGTTTGTTTTTTAATTTTTTTAAAGCTCGTTTTTTAATTTTACAAATTAAAACCCCTTTTTCGGCAAAAAATCGTTGCGCTTTGCAAAAAATATTGATATACTAGAAGCGAACGAAAAAAATATAATTAGCGCAATTTTGCGGCAACGGAAAACAATGAAAAACAAAAATCAATCTGTAATAAAAAAAGCACTTTGCCTGATTTTGGCATTGGGAACGGTAGCCACGAGCGCCGCTTGCAGCGAGCAAAAAACTTATTCTTTATTCGACGACGCGAGCTGGCTTAACGAATCCGTTAACGAAACCTGCGTTTACGGCATAGAATATCAAAAACCCGAAGATTCGAGCGATCAAAGCTCGTCGAGTTCTTTTTCGGTTACGATAGACCCCGAAAGCGCGCTTACAACCAAACTAACCTATTCTTCTTACAACAATACGCCCTGCTATTTGTTCGAAACCTATCTTTCGGTTAAAGGGAGTTACTCCGTAGGCGAAAAAACGATAGACATCGACGACGAAACCACTTCTAAATGTTATTTCTTAAAAGACAACATTGCCCCGCTTTACAGCGAAAAAACGGTTAAAAATACCACGCCGGGGTCAAGTTTAAACTTTTTTAAAACATATTATTCCGTAATTTGCGAATACGATAAGGCAGCCGCCAAACTCACTTGCACAATCAAAAATCTTTGTGACGACGCCGAAGACGACGAGGAAACCGGCGTTCGTTATTACAAATTAAGCAATTCGAAAAAGGATTACGAAAATTACGACAAAAGCTATGTGGATAACGAGCTCTTAATGCTCTTCCCTCGGACATGCGCCCTAGAAGAAAGTTATTATCAAACCTTTAATTCGCTCGATGCGACGGCTGAAAAAATAAATTCGCTTAAAATTTCAGTAAGCGCAGCCACGGAATGTAGCGTACACTCGGACTATAGCAAAGACGGAACGGTTTTAACGCCTAAAATGAACGCGTTTACCACCGTGATAGGCATTACTTCTTCGTTCTCCGGGAGCAATATTTCATTTTGTTACGCGGCTGAAACAAAGGAACAAAAAAGGCTTTTAACGATGAAAACCGAATACGCTTATTCGCTCGGTAGTCTTTATTACAGTTTAAAATCGGTAACTACTAAATAAATTACAAAACAATTTCTGCCGCAAGGCTTTTAAATAAAACTTTTAAGGACTTGTTTTTATGCATAACGAAAACGACGGCTCTAAGCCTCCGAGTAA
>CAZNKA010000058.1:0-7807 GCA_964573495.1 uncultured Acidiphilium sp.
GCGGCGCGGGTGCTTTTAAAATTTTTGCGGAGCTTAACGAGTTTTATGAGAAGAATAATGCAAAAAAGGTCGATGACGGCGCGAACGAAACAAACGTTTTTTATAAAGCGCAAAACGAATTCGGAAAAACAACCGATAACGGAGATAAGCCGATCGTCTGCGATAAAAACGAAAAAAATTCAACCGATAGCTACGGCGGAGACTCCGAGCAAGGAATCGGTGAAACAGTAAATAAATACGACGACGAGGCTTTGGCTTTAGAAAACTATTTTGAAAAAGAGCGCGAATTTTTGCGCGCGGAGCAAAGTTTTGCTATGCAAAAAAGGGTTGCGTTATACGCGTCGGAAAGCTTTTCGGCGTTTGACGGGGTGGTGAAAAATGACTTATCGTATAACCAAAATGCGAACGCTAACGGCGGCGATTGCTCGTCGCAATCGGAAAAAACGTCGGGGTGCGA
Source organism: uncultured Acidiphilium sp. (assembly GCA_964573495.1). Taxonomy (GTDB): domain Bacteria; phylum Bacillota; class Clostridia; order Christensenellales; family Borkfalkiaceae; genus HGM11416. The sequence goes on from CAZNKA010000058.1 coordinate 458, forward strand.
ACCTTGCAAAAATGAAAGCTCGGCTGAGTTATGCCAAGAACGCAACTTTTTCGAACGAGTTAAAGAAGAATTAGAAAAACTTTTTGATACTTATCCGCAAGAAAGCGCGCTCTGCGACGTCGTGCCCGAAAGCGATTGGGTTAAGATTCGTTACGAAAAGGACAAATTTTATGTCGTCGGCATTATAAAGTCGGGCGGGGAGCCGCAATATATAGCGTACGGCGTGGCGGGCAATAGGCTCAATAAACCGCGCGGGCTAAGCGAATATTCGCTTTTTTTGCCGCGTTCGCTTTTTTCGCGCGGCGACGACGGATATTGGTGCCTGTTGCAGAATGCTTTTGACGGCAAAACCGAAAATTTGCCGTGCGGCGGCTGACGCTTTCGCTTTTTTACCCGTAAGCTTTTTAAAAAACGCTTTAAATAAATTGATTTTTATCCCGCGTTATGATAAAATACCGCTTAGTGAGGCGGGCTGAAAATCGCTCGTCGGCTTAGTTTTTTACGCGAGGAGTTTTATTTAAAATGGTTAAACTTTGGGCGCGAACGATTAAAGATCATTCTGCAATTAAAAAATACGATTTTCGCAAAGACGAAACCTTAGAGTGGGCGGCTTTTTACGATTACGTTCGCGAAATTTGCCACGCGATGGATATTTCAACGCCCGTAATAACAAAAACTCATCTTTTCAATTTTGCAAAATTTAACTTCGTGCGGTTTTTAAAAAGCGATTTTATCGAGACGGTAGACTTCGACTATTTAATAATCGAAAACGTAAACAAAGATTAAAAGCAGAAAAAACAGACGCATAAAATTCATAAAAAACGCCAAACTACCTTTATCCGTATATATTCGACGGGTAAAGGGGGTTTTTATTTTATGAAAATAACGAGCATCATCGCGTTTGTTTTGGTGATAATCGGCGCGTTGGTTTGGTTGGGCGTAGGGCTTTTTGCAATCGATTTGGTCGCGCTTGTGTTCGGTTCTTTGAGCGTGTTTTCGCGAATTATTTATTGCGCCGTAGGTTTAGCCGGGCTGTATATGATATTTTTTATTTTCGCCTACAAACCGTTTAACGGAATGAAATAAAGGTTAAAACAAAATAAACCTCGCCGAAATTCGGGGGTGAAGCTAAAAATCGCTTTTTAGGCTGAAAGTGCCGATAACGGGCCTATAGCCTCGCTTTTTAATAAAAACAAATCCGCTCCGAGCTAAAACTCGGGGCGGATTTTGCTAAAAATGATTTTTATTGTGTTTTTTAATTAAACTTAACGCGAAACGATTAGATTAAAGTTTTTAAAAAATCGGTTGCTTTTTTAATATCGGCGCAAGGGTCGTTTCCGCATTCGCGTTCTATGGTCAAAAATCCGTCGTAACCGACGTCTTTCAAAGCCGCTATATATTCGCGCCAAGGCACGCTGCCTTCGCCGAGGGGAACCTCTTTAAAACATTTGCATGCGTTAAGCGCGTCTACGCCGCCCACCGCGAAAGAGTGATAAATTTGTTCGGGAGTAAGGTCGTCGTTGATTTTAATTCCGTCTTTTGCGTGCGTGTGAACTATATAATCTTTTAAAAGATAAACCGCTTCGATCGGATCTTGTCCGCTTACCATAACGAAGTTCGCGGGGTCTAAATTAACGCCCACGCCGCCGTCGGTATGCTTTAAAAAGTTAAGCAAAACGCTTGCTCTTTCGGGCCCGGTTTCGATTGCCAACGTAACGCCTTTATCTTTGGCGTAACGCCCGCATTCGCTAAGAGCTTCGAGCATGACTTTAAAGCGCGGCGAATTTTCGTCTTCGGGAATAACGCCTATATGCGTGGTAACTACGCCGGCGCCGAATTCCGCGGCCAAGTCGATTATCTTTTCGGTCTTTTTTATTCTGGAAGGATTGTCTTCGGCTTTTTCGAAACCGAAGCCGCCCATATCTCCGCACAAGGCAGACATAAGCAACTTGTTCTCGTTGAGCAGATTTTTATAGTTTTGTTTGTCCGCGTCGGTTAAGGTTTCAAACGAAAACTCGCCCGAAGTAGCGTATATCTGAACGCCGTTTAAGCCGAGCTCGTGTGCGAGCGTTATGCCTTCTGCGTGCGTTTTTTTAAAGCAATCCGTAATTACGCCTATTTTCACGGTCTTAATCCCCCTTCGTCGTAGATACTCATAATAAGCTTGTGGGTTTTTAGCGCTTCCTCTCCGCTTATTTCCAGTTTTTCTTTGCCGAGACAAGCGTTGTAAAACTGAGCTATCTGCCTTGCGTGCTGAAAGCCCCAATAATCTTTTGCTCCGTCGTAATCGGCAACGTTTTCGTCTTGATGTGCTTGTTCGCTCGTGCCGTCGTTATAATAAATATACGCGTCGTCGTAGCCGAAAATTACTTTGCCTTTTTCGCAGAATAAACGAATTTCTATAGGCTCGTCGCAACCGTAGTTGTTCATACAATAAAAGCCGTATTTTACGCCGTTTTTATAGGTTATGAGCCCTTCCGCGCTGTCTTCCACGCAAACGGCTTTGTGTCCGCGATTAGCCATCGAAACGGAAATGCTTTCGGGTTCGGAATCAACGAGCCAATTAACCAAATCGACCGAGTGAATTGCTTGATCGATAATAACGCCGCCGCCTTCTTTATCCCAAGTGCCTTTCCAATCGCTTTCGGAATAATATTCGTCAGGTCTCGTCCAAGTAAGGGTAGAGCGCGCCGATATTATTTTGCCTAACTTTCCGCTTTTTAGCGCGTTTTTTACGAGCACCGCCGAATTGTTGTAGCGGCACTGAAAAATCACCCCGTATAAAACGCCTTTTTCTTTTGCTGTTTTTACGGCGCGTTCGGCGCTTTCGAGGTTAATATCCATAGGCTTTTCGCTTAAAACGTTAACGCCGTGTTCGAATGCGTAAACAGCGACTTTCGTATGCAAATAGTGCGGAAGGCATATATGCACGCAATCGAGCCTCTCGTTTTCTATCATTTCTTCGTACGAAGTATATGCTTTTACGCCGTATTTTTTCGCGGTGGCGGAGGCGCGGTCGGGCTTTATGTCGCAACAAGCAACGAAGTCCGCGCAGTCGAGCGCTTTAAGCGCTTCCGCGTGCATAATCGAAATTCTGCCGCAGCCTATAACGCCGCATCTTAGTTTTTTCATAATTCTATTACTTTGCCTAAATTTTCGCTCGCTTTTACCGCGGCTTCGCGAATTTTAATTACCTCTAAGGTTTCGCTCACGTCGAACGAGATTTTACCCGTCGAAAAGAAGTTCAATATGTCTTCGATAAGGTTTTGGAAAGTGGAGCTTGGCGTATAATAGCGCGTAACTCCGCTTTTTTCGCACACGGCAACGGCAAAGGGCAGTTCGTTTGCGAAAGTCATTTTCGCGCTTTTGCCGTTATCGTAGGCTATATCGAAATAAGTTTGATCCGAAGATTTGCTCGCGATTATGCTTTTCGCACCTTTGCCCAAGCATTTTACCACCATTTCTATTTGGTGAATTATATATTCTTGAATAGAGCCGCCTCCGCCTAAAACGGAAATTGCGGACGCGTCGCCGTTGATGTTTTTAAGTTCGGTTCCGTAGCGCAAAGCCGAGCTTGAAAAGAAAGTAACGCCGTTAAGCTCGGCAAGCTCGAAAATGCGCTTTGCCGTAGCGTAATCGGGTGCGAAGGTTTTATCGATATACGGGCTTACGCCGCACTTAAAAACTCTTTCGGCGTAAGCAAGGTGCGTTTCGGGGTTGGAAGGCGCCAAAACCAACACGAAGTCGGCTTTTTCGCAAAGTTCCTCGATAGACGAACAAAGCTCCGCACCGAACTGCTTGCACCATTCGGCGTTCGTTTTGCCGCCTTTAGGATTATCTATTTCGCCCCAGCCGTAGGCAAGTTTGAAATCGGTTCCTAATTTTTCGTTTATTTCGTCCATCCAAATAGGATAGTTGTTTGCGTGCCATTCGTCTAAATAATAATCTACGAAGCCAACCGTTTTCATCTTAAATCAAGCTCCTTTTGAAGTTCTGCCGATTTGTAAAGACAATCTAAAAGACGCATGCTTTCCAAAACTTCGCGAATATTGTTTTTGTCCTTTACGCCGCTTGCAATCGATTCCAAAAACGCTCTGTCTTCGCATTCGTATTTATCGGGAATATCGTATTCGGGGATAATCGGTTTAAGCGTTTTTGCGTCGCAGAATTCGAATTTATCGCCGTAATAAAGCCTTGCGCCGCCTTTATCGCCCAAAAAGTCGACGAACATTTCGTCTTTTTTAACGTTTTGCGCCCAAGCACCGTTGAAATCGATGCTCGCTTTATCGGTGCGGATATAGCCGCTGATATAGTCGTCAACGTCGTTAACGCCGTGCTCGATGTCGGCAGTTTCGGCAGCCCACATATTAAAGCCTTCGTGGTTATATTCTTTCATATCCTTAGCCATTTCGTTATATGCGTCGCAAGTAACGGTTTTAAGTTTAGCTCCGCCCAAAACGTATAAAATAAGGTCTAAGAAGTGAATACCCCAGTCGATTAAAACGCCGCCTCCCGATTGAGCTTTAGTTGTAAACGCGCCGCCTAGCCCCGGAATGGAGCGGAAACCTCTGAACGAGCAATAAACGTGATAAATTTTACCGAATTTGCCTTGTTCGTTCATTTCTTTAAGCATTTCAACCGATTTATGATAGCGGTTGCAAACGCCTATGTTAAGCATTTTTCCTTGTTTTTCGGCTTCGTCTGCCATTTCTTTAGAAAGTTCGTAGTTAACCGTAACGGGTTTTTCGCAGAATACGTGCTTGCCTGCTTTAAGCGCGTCCATCGCGATCGTGTAATGCGAATAGTTGGGGGTAAGCACCCAAACCGCTTTAACTTCTTCGTCTTTAAGAACTTCCTTATAATCGTCCGTTATATTCTCGATTTCGGGATATTTTTCTTTAATTGCTTTCGCTTTGTCTAAAATAATATCGCAGGCGTATTTGATTTTTACGTCTTTAATTTTGTTTAGTGCGGGGAAGTGCGCGTTTTGCGCTATCCTGCCGCAGCCTATTACCGCTATCGCAGTTGCCATTTTAGTTGCCTCCGTTTTTTGTTCGTGCCCATTACTTGTGCTTATATTGTATAACCTTTTAGGTAAAAAGTAAATAGCTATGCTTTAGCAAAAACATATCATAATTTTGTTTTTTTGCTTTTTTTACAATATTTTACAGCTTTATTTGACTTTTTGTTCGTAAGTTTGATATAATTTAAAGCATAATCGAAACAGCGAAAACGCAAGAGGCGCACGATGCTCGAATATCATATAGAAAAATATTACGCAAAAGGCAGAAAAATAGGCGATTTCGAACTTTTGCAAATAGGCAGGCATTTATCTTCTCCTCAATATAAATGCGGCGCGCATATACAACGCAATTATTATGAGCTTTCCGTAGTGCATGGCGGAAGCGGCGTGTTTTATGCCGACGGCGAAGGAACGGAAGTGCGGCCGGGTAATATATATATATCGTTTCCGTCGGATATTCATGCGATAACTTCGAGCGAAAGTTCGCCGCTCGAATTCGACTTTATCGCATTTGCTCCGCTTAAAAACGAAATAAGCGAAAGGCTCGCAAAAATCGCCTTCGCGCTTAAAAACCCTAAAAACCGCGTGTTTTCGGACCAAAGAATTAAAAATTTGGTAGAGCAAGCCATTGCCGAAACCGAAAACGAAGACAGCTTTTCGGATTCCGTTTTGGAACGAATATGTTATCAGATATCCGTGTATTTAATACGCGACCTTGAAAATCTGACGGCGGGCGGGGATAATTACAAGTCGAGCAAAGCCAACGCGCTGTGCTATAAAATAATGAACGCCATAGACCGCGGCGTGTTTTCGATTAAAGAACTCAAAGAAATAGCGGTTTTAACCAATTACGATTATTCTTATCTTTCTGCAACGTTTAAAAAGAACACCGGCAGAACTCTTTCGGAATATTTTATAAGCAGAAAAATGTTCGCCGCCGAGCAGCTTATAAAAGAAAACAAGCTTAAGCTTTGCGAAATATCCGAAGCGCTCCTTTATTCATCTTATTATTCGTTCAGTAGGGCGTTTAAGGCATATTTCGGTAAGTCGCCGCGCGAATATAAAAACGAGCTTAGGCAGCCTTAAAACGCTATACAAACGATTGAAAGTTGCTCGCGTTTTTTATTGACATCGTTTTTTTGCTGTGATAGAATACTATAAGTAAATGTTTGCAAAAATCGGCAAAGAAATAAGTCGTATCTTCGGTGCAAAAATACCCTCGGCGCTTTACGCTTTAGTATTCGGGACGAGCGTGTAACGCGACTTAAAAAATCAAGAAGTCTGGCTATAAGTCCGTTATCGGTACTTTCATGGTGACTTTCATTGTAAAAATACGCGCATACGCGCTGGTAAAATCTATTTAAAAAACTCGAAATATTAAAAACTCGTAAAGGAGAACACTAAAATGGTTAACAAATTTGCAAAAGTTCCTTTGTGGGAATGTTCGGCTACGCTTTCAGCCGTAGCGCAAGGAATAAAAAAAGCCGAACTGGTTATTTTAAACGCGAAACTCGTAAACGTTTGCACGCACGAAATAATCGACGGGGTAGACGTCGCCGTTTCTTGCGGAAGAATCGCTATGGTCGGCGACTGTAAGCATTGCGTAGGGGATCAAACTAAGGTTATAAACGCCGACGGTAAATATATCGCGCCGGCTTTTATGGACGGGCACATTCACGTAGAATCTTCTATGCTTACCGTCGGCGAATACGCGAAAGCCGTTATTCCGCACGGAACCTCGGGCATTTTTATGGACCCGCACGAAATTTGCAACGTTTTAGGGCTTAACGGCGTTAAATATATGCTAAACGACGCGAAAAGAACTCCGCTCAAGGCAATGATGACCACGCCTTCGTGCGTGCCTGCCGTTCCCGGGTTCGAAGATACCGGCTACGCGATCGATTCCGACGACGTAGCCGAAACCATGAAGTGGGACGAATGCGTCGGTTTGGGCGAGATGATGAACTTCCCCGGAATTATATATTCCGCACCTGCAACTCATGCCATAGTGGGCGAAACGTTAAAGGCGGGCAAGGTTGCTACCGGGCATTATTCCATGCCCGAAACGGATAAAGGGCTTAATGCGTATATAGCCTCGGGCGTAAGGTGCTGCCACGAATCCACGCGCAAAGAAGACGCTTTAGCTAAAATGCGCTTGGGAATGTATGCCATGTTGCGCGAAGGTTCGGCGTGGCACGATTTAAAAGAAGTGGTAAAATCGATAACCGAAAATAAAATAGACACTCGTTTCGCGTGCCTCATATCGGACGATACGCATCCGCACACTCTGCAAGAAAGCGGGCACCTCGATTATATCGTAAAGCGCG
>CAZNKA010000059.1:0-7730 GCA_964573495.1 uncultured Acidiphilium sp.
TCGATCGCATTCCTAAGCCCGCTTATTACGCTTTTAAAGAAGCGAATATTCCGATTAGGGTGAGCATAAGAAAGGATAAATACGTCGTATATTCAAACGACGATATAAAGTTCGAAGCCTTTGCATTGAACGATACTTCCCGCGAAACGGGCGGAGTTATTACCGTAAGCGTTTATTTCGGAAACGCATTGCAGGCTACGTATAAAAAATCGGGGAGCGTAAAACCGTTTTCGTCTACCTATTTCGGCGACGTAATAGTAAAACCGAACGGTTACACCGGAAAAATAACCGTCGTTTCAAAAATGACGGCAGACGGAAACGATACTTATTTCGAATTGTCGGTTTACGCCGTTTCCGAAAACGCAAAGGCGAAAAAAACTCCCGTTGTTTACGGCGAAAAACTTGTCGACGTTAAAAAGCTTTGTTGCGGAAGTCTTGAAAAAAACGTCGTAATATGCGACGACGTAGAATATCGTAATCGTCAAGACGAGCTCGAAGCGCAAGTTTTAAACGGCGCGCGGGTGGTTGTGTTTACGGATAAACCAATCAGAATTTTCGACGAGGATATTATTTTTAAAATTCACAACGTTGCCGAAGAATTAACAACTTGTCGTATGGCGTGGCACAGTCAAACCGATCCGATTGTTTGCGAATTCGCGCCGATGGCGTTTAACAATGTTTACAACGCCGAGTGCGATTATCAAGATTTGCTCGCTTGGTTCCATTTCGATTGGCAGGGGAGTAGAGAACTATTGTATATGCTCGAAGACGATAATCCGGACGAGCATTGTATGACCAAAAAACACGTTATGATTATGGCGGCTAAAAAATACGGAAAAGGTGAAGTCGTTTTATCTACGATTTCTGCTTTAAAAGGTTGTATAGGGCATAATCCGTATTTGGATAAATTGTTCGTTAATCTAATAGAAAAATAATTAAGAACGTCGTAAAAAAGCTCTAGCAAGAGCCTTTTTACGGCGTGTTTTTAACGATGAAAAAACGGCGAAAGTGCCGATAACGGGCTTATAGCCCCGCTTTTGCGGTAATCAAGCGCCGACTTGTATGGGATTAAAAGGCGGTGTATTAGTTGGGTTAGTGCGTTGTAATCGACGGGGTAAATCATATAATAATCGGCGCCGGCGGCTTGCGCGAAACATAAAAAGCGGGGCTATAGGTCGATTAACGGCACTTTCGGTAAAATTAAGCGGTGATTTTATAATTTGATAGTGTTAATATAAACAGCCTTTTATTGCATATTGCCACAGCACGATCAAACCGAATGAAGAAGGTCGCTATTGACACAATAACAACGGCGTTCCAACTGCATGGTAATAACTTAGGTAAATTAAAAGACCGAAAGTGGGGATTTAATAACCTTGTTTTTTGTCTTTTTAAAAAAGAACGCCGAATTTTAATTTTTTTAATAAAAAAGCTTGATTTTTTTAAAAATCAAGCGTAATATGCTAAAAGAAGGTTTTCGGTAAACACTTCTAATAAAAAAACCGAGGTAAATTTAGTATGAAATACGGCATGGCTTTAAAACTTACTCGTGCGGCTATTATCGCTGCCGTGTATTTTTCGCTTACGACTATGCTTGCCCCTATTTCTTTCGGGTATTCGCTGCAGCTTCGTCTTGCCGAAGGGCTTTGCGTTTTGTCGTTGTTTTTTCCGGAGGCGGCTATAGGTTTAACGTTGGGTTGCTTTTTATCGAATATTTTATTTTCAACCCCATACGACGCGCTTTTTGGAACCGTTGCCACGTTTTTGGCATCGTCTCTAACGATTTTTTGCGCAAAAAAAATAAAGCACAGAACTATTGTTTTTGTTTTGAATGCTGTTTTTTCCGCTCTTTTTAATGCGATTTTCGTGCCGCTGGGCTTTATGTTGTTTTCTTTTACATGGGTAACGTATCTTGTTTCGGCAGCGCAAATTGCTTTATGCGAGGCGCTTGTCGTTTTTGTGGTCGGCGGTTTTATTTATGCTTTTTTATCGAAATATTATGCGAAGCAAGTTTAAAAGTCTGCAAAAGCCGCAGCCCGAATATGTTTAGCGTGAGTTTTAATGACTATTTAAATCGAAACGTTACAAAAATATTGCAAATAAAAAAACTATTGCAAATAAAAAAACGGAGCTTAAAAAGCGGCTCCGTTTTTTGAATAACTAATTTATTAATGATAGGATTCTAAAAATTTAAAAAATTAAAGTTAAACTATTCTTAAGCAGCCGTTTTCTTCGATAACGGTTAAAAACAGCGCGCGTTCGTCTAAGTATCGTTCGGGACAGTGCAAACACATTTTTTTTGTTCCGTCCGCCGCCGTAAAGAACATGGCGTGCCCGCCGTTGTTTGCAAAAAGCGGCTCGTTTAGGTGTTCCCAATGCCCTTTAATGCTTTTATTTTTCGAAACGGCGGCTGCCACTATATAGTTGCCGTTCGGTATAGGCGACCAAGTTAAATACAGTGTTCCGTCCTTTAAAACCTGAATGAACGGTGCGTCGGAACCGTATCTGCGAATTTGCTTGCCTTCCCATACTTCCTCACACGGAAGAGCGGAGCAAGTCGCTTCATCCGATTTAAAAAGCAAAAAAGGTTTGCCTGCGGGAGCCGTTAAATCGGGAGTGAGTTCGGTTGCCCAAATTTCGCCTATGTAGCAATCGCGTTCGGGAATATAGTTATGCGGCCAATCCGAGGAATAAACTATATAAGGCACGCCGTTTTCTACGTAAAGTGTGCCGTCTATGCAGCTTTTGCTTTCGGGTGTTACCGGTTTATTCGTAAGCGGCGTGAATAATCCGTCGGGCGTATCGCTGACCGAAATTTCGGTTCCGCGTAAGCCGTTTTTGCCCAACAGCGATAAAAACATATAATATTTGCCTTTATAAAGATGAACTTCGGGTGCCCATAAATCCGCAACGCCCCAGGAATTTTCGGCAAGCTTATAAACTACGGTTCCTTCGCTCCATTCGCTTAAATCGCGGCTTTTATGCACGCAAATCGTCGAATTTCCGCTAGATCTGTACATATAGTAAAGGTCGCCCGCTTTTACGACGAACGGATCTCTAATTCTCAAATTTTCGGTTTTAATCATATAACAACCTCAATCAAAAGCAATTTGCGAGCAAATTATAGCATATAGCCGCAAAAATATCAATTATTAACGCGGCGGGTTTGCGTTTTTTTAAATTTTAGCGTTAAAAATCATTATAACGCGGCAAGTTCTTGATTTTTATCGCGAGTTGTGTTACTCTAATTATCGGTGAAAAAATGAGCGAATTTAAACAAGACAGGCGAAGCAAGCGCACTCGCAGTGCGATAAAAATAGCACTGTTAAAACTTTTAAAAACAAAGCCGTACGGCGAAATAACGGTCAAAGAACTTTCCGAACTGGCGGGGATAAATCGCAATTCGTTTTATACGCATTATTCCGGCGTCGAGAATATTTTCGACGATTTGAACGAAGACGTGCTTTTTTCGTGCGAGCGGATTTTTTCGAAGTATACTTATGCCGAATTTCGCAGCGACCCGTATCCCCTGCTTAAAGAGTTGGGCGACGCGCTGTCTACAAGCCGACACTATATGGAATATCTGGTTTTTACGGGTGCGCCCACGGGCTTTTTGCGTAAGCTTAAAGATTCGCTTTGCAATAAGCTTTATTCCGTTTATCTGAGCGAGCGCGGCGACGAAAATCCCGTCGTTCCGTATATGTTTTCGTTTTTGGTGGGCGGATTGTTCGAATTGTATTACAGGTATTTTAACGAAAAAAGCGAGGTTTCGCTCGAAACGTTAACCGTTTGGGCGGCTGAATTCATGCAACGCTGCATTGCGGTTATGAGCGATATAAAGCGCGGACAATAATGCGTTTCGGGTGCGTTGCACCACGTGTTTTTTAGCGGAAAATTGAAAAACGGAGACGCATAATATTTGGCGAAAGTGCCGATAACGGGCTTATAGCCCCGCTTTTTATTCTTTTAGCAAGAAAGAGTAAGCAAATTTAAATAATAACGACGGAAGGGATTGAAAAATGAAATTTACCGAATTCACCGTAATAACTACGTCCGAAGCGCAGGAGCTCGTTGCGGATATATTATGGCAATACACGACATACGGCGTTGCCGTATGCGACAAGCGCGACGTTATCGAGCTAATAGAAAACAGACGCTCTACTTTCGACTATATCGACGAAGCGCTCGAAAAGCAAAGCGACAAATGCGCGTTCGTAAAGGCTTACGTAGAGCTTAGCGAAAGTTCGCGCGTGGCTGCCGCTCTCAACTTCGACTTAATCGAGTTAAAAAAGAACGCCGAAGGCAACGTTTTCGTAGGCACGCTGGAGGTAACTTCTCGCATCGTTGAGGGCGACGATTGGATAGAAATATGGAAAAAGCATTTTCGCCCTATAAATTACGGCAAAATAACGGTTTGCCCTAAGTGGATAGAATACGAAAAAAAGCCGCGTGAAGAAGTCGTTTATATCGACAGCAACGCGGCATTCGGCACGGGCGAGCACGAAACGACGTCTATGTGTATAGAATATCTCGAAAAGTATTGTGCCGCGGGCGAAACGCTTGTGGATATAGGCACGGGCAGCGGAATTTTGGGCATTGCGGGCGTAAAATTAGGTTTTTCGCGCGCGGTGATGACGGATATAGACCCTGTTTCGGTGCTTTCTGCAAAACACAATGCCGAAATCAACGGCGTTGCCGAAAAGTGCGCGGTATACCGCTCCGATTTGGCAGAGGGCGTAAACGACGTGGGCGGCGTGGCGGTAGCCAACATAACGGCTGAAATTTTGGTTCGCTTGACCGCGGATATAAACGAAAAGCTTAAAAACGGCGGAATTTTGATTATGAGCGGAATCATAAAGGATAGGCTCGCGCTTGTGCTTGGCGAGTTTGAAAAAGCAGGCTTTAGCTTGATAGAAAAACGCGAAAAAGGCGAATGGCTAGCGGTCGTTATGAAAAGTTCGCGGGGGAGCCGTGAATGAAAGCAGTAGTTTTTACGCTCGGCTGTAAAGTTAATTTTTGCGAGAGCGCGTCTATAATGCAAGGATTAAAGGAGCGCGGCTACGAAGTTTTCGACGAATGGCAAAATGCCGACCTTTACGTAATAAACACTTGCGCCGTTACGGCGGAGGCGGAAAAAAAGTCGCGCCAAGCGATAGCTCGTGCGCGCAAATATAACGAGAACGCGAAAATAATAATTTGCGGGTGCGCGGCGCAAAACCATCCGGATGCTTTTAGAGAAAAAGGTGCGTTTTTGGTTGTAGGCGCGCGAAATAAAGATAGAATTTTCGACCTAATAGACATAGGCGGCGCCGATATATCGGATAATTTTGAATATTCCAACGAATATTTGCCGTGCAAAACGTCCAAAACGCGCGAATTCGTAAAGATTCAAGACGGGTGCGACAATTTTTGTTCGTATTGCATAATTCCTTATCTGCGCGGGCGTTCGCGCTCACTCGATAAGCAAAAAATTAAACAAGAAATAATAGCGCTTTCGCCGCTCGAGGCGGTAATTACGGGCATAAACGTATCCGATTATAATTACGAAGGGTGCGATTTAGCCGATTTGATGCTATATTTAGCCGATTTAGATTGCAGAATTCGTATAGGCTCGCTTGAAGTCGGCGTGATAACCGAAAGATTTTTGCAAGCCACCGAAAAGCTTAAAAATTTTGCGCCGCACTTTCATTTGTCGTTGCAATCGGGTTCGAACGCGGTTTTAAAGAGCATGAATCGCCATTACACGGCCGAAGAATACGCCGAAAAAGTGGCTTTGATACGTGAATACTATCCCGATGCCGCCATAACCACCGACGTAATCGCGGGGTATTCTTCCGAAACGGACGAATATTTTAACGAAAGCTACGCGTTCTGCAAAAAAATCGGTTTTGCCGATATTCACTGCTTTCCTTACAGTATTCGAAAAGGCACGGTTGGCGCAAAGCTAAAGCCTGTTGCCGACGACGTTAAAAAAGCGCGTCTTAACAAAATGCTCGCGTTAAAAGCCGAGCTTAAAAGCGCGTTTGTCGAAAAAAATCAAGGCGAAATTTTGCAGTTAATAGCCGAGGAGCAAATCGACGGTTTTACCGTCGGTTACGGTGAAAACTATTTGCGCTTATACGTTAAAGACGGAAGCGCGGGGGCTTACGCGGTGCGTGTTATCGGTGCTTATGCCGACGGAGCTTTGGCGGAAATCGTAAAATAAATCGTAAAAAACCATAAAATAAATTAAAAAAATAATAAAAAACAGGAGAAAAACTATGGCAGACTGTTTATTCTGTAAATTCGTTAGCGGAGAAATTCCCGTAAACAAAGTGTTCGAAAACGACGATTTTATAATAATTCGAGATATCGAACCCAAGGCAAAGAATCATTTTTTGGCAATTCCTAAAAAACATTTTAAATATCTTGCCGAAATGACCGAAGCCGACGGCGCGCTTTTAGGCAGAATTTTAAAACAAATTCCCGCATTAAGCGAGCAGTTGCAGCTTTCGGACGGTTATCGTTTGGTGATAAATCAAGGCGATGACGCCGGGCAAAGCGTGCCGCATCTGCATATCCATATTTTGAGCGGACAAAAAATGGGGTGGCAACCGGCTTAACGCAACAGGCTAAAATCAAACCGATATAAAGTTTTTTCGAGAACGAATCGGAGCAAAACCGCTAAAAACAGCCAAAAACGGCTAAAAACCGCTAGAAGCAGCCCAAAAACGCGGGCATTTTGCGTCGCGCGGCTATAATGTTGAAAAAAAGACATAAAAACAGTTGACTAAATTAATTACATTTGATATAATCGTAACGATTGAAAGAATAACACGCCGTTAGGGCAGGGGAGGGTTGAAGAATGTCTACGATAAGAGTTGGTGAAAACGAATCTTTAGATAATGCACTTCGTCGCTTTAAAAGAAAATGCTCGCGCGACGGAATAATCGGCGATATGCGCCGTAAAGAACATTACGAAAAACCTTCGGTAAGGCGCAAAAAAAAGGCTGAAGCCGCTAGAAAAAGAAGCATAAAAGGTTAATTTTTACACCCGATAAGTTCTATAGCTTGTCGGGTGATTTTTTTTGTCGAAAAAAGTATAAAAATGCAGAAAAACAAAAGTGATAAGAAACAAAAAAGAACAAAAACGACAAAGCGGCGAGAAAAATCGCGCAAAACACTTTAAAATCGGAGTTTTCAAAAAATGTCTAAAGCGGGAATTAAAAATTTGGCAAAGCAAGCAAAAAATCGCCTAAAAAACGGATTTTGGGAAGATTATGCCGAGACCGTAAAAAACAATTTGAGCGTAGCCGAAAGCGAAGGCGTTGCCGGCTCTAACGTAATAAATTATTACAAAGCGCGCGTAAGCGAGCGCGTAATCGGCACCGCCGAAAATAACGCCGAATTTTACAAGAAGGTTAAAAAGATTTTGGATACTTCCGGTGACGTAAGCGATATTTTAGGCAGACTTTGCGACGAAGATTATATGAAAACTTTAAACTTTCAGCAAAAGCAACGATATTTATTCGATTTAGCCGCGAACTATCGCGAATGTCGCATCCGCTATTTCGAAGAAAAACGTTTTTCCGCGTTAAGAGAATGTGTTAAATAGTTTTCTTTTTGTTTCGCGCGCGACATTATATTATATATTGATATTATATATTGAACGTGCAATCAGGCGGAAATAAGCTTTTCTTTGCGTTTTTCGGTTCAAGAGCGGAGCGGCTATCGCAGTGATATTTTGCTAG
>CAZNKA010000060.1:0-7708 GCA_964573495.1 uncultured Acidiphilium sp.
TAGGAGCTTTTTTGTATAGACTTTACCATGCTTGAAGCTAAAGCTTTTTTGACAACACCGACATAGTCGGTGGGTTTTTCCTTTTAGATAAAAAAGAACCTAAAATAGTTACTTTAAGTTCTTTTTAATGCATTTTTTATTCTTTTTTTGCGTTTTCATGATTTTAAAGCTTATATACTCGCACCGTTTTTCGCTTTTAGCGTTTCGATTTTTACGCATAAACACAAAACTTCGGTTGCGATTTCAAGCTCTTTAAGCGACGGAAAGCTGGGGGCGATTCTTATATTGGAATTCGCCGCGTCGTTATGATAAGGGAACGCGGAACCGGCGTCCGTTAAAATTACGCCGCAATTTTTGCACCTTTCGACGACTTGTTTTGCACACCCCGGCACCTCGAGCGAGATAAAATACCCGCCGTTAGGCTTAGTCCATTTTGCCACGCCGCTTAAGTTTTCGGTTAAAATTTTATCGACCAGCTCGAACTTGGGGCGTAAAATTTCGGCGTGCTTTTTCATTTGCTCCTTAACGCCGTTTAAATCCTTAAAAAACCGAACGTGGCGCAACTGGTTAACCTTATCGTGCCCGATAGTTTGCACGCCTAACTGCTTTTTTATTTCCGTTATATTGTTTTTGCTTGCCGCCAACGCCGCTATGCCCGACCCCGGGAACGTTATTTTAGACGTAGACGTAAATTTATAAACCAAATCGGGGTTGCCCGCTTTTTCGCATTCGTTTAAAATTTCAAGCAGAAAATCTTGTTTATCGGCGTAAAGGTGATGCACCGAATAGGCGTTATCCCAATAAATTCTAAAATCCTTAGCGGCGGGTTTGAGCCGCGCGAAACGACGAACGACTTGGTCACTGTACGTAGTGCCGTCCGGATTGGAATACTTCGGAACGCACCAAATACCTTTTACGGCTTCGTCTTTAATAAGCTCTTCTATCGCGTCCATATCGGGTCCGTCGGCATTCATCGCCACGTTTATCATCTCTATTCCGAAGTATTCGGTTATGGCAAAATGCCTATCGTACCCCGGCACGGGGCAAAGCCATTTTACCTTATCCAGCTTAGCCCAAGGGGTGCCGCCCAAAACGCCGTGCGTCATAGAGCGAGCTATGCAATCGTACATAACGTTAAGCGAAGAGTTGCCGTAGATTATAATATTTTCGGCGGGGACTTCGATTATATCGCCCAAAAGCCGCTTACATTCTTCTATTCCGCCCAAAACGCCGTAGTTTCGGCAGTCTATGCCGTCTTCGCAATTAAGGTCTGCCGAAGAGCTTAAAACGTCCATCATTTTCATAGACAAATTAAGCTGTTCTTTGCAAGGCTTCCCGCGGGACATATTCAAATTAAGCCCTAAGGCTTTATATTTTTCGTATTCGTTAAGCAGAAGATTAAGTTCGTTGTTTTTGTTTTCGGTCATTTTATCCTCCGAAGAAAAAACCGCGCGCGGTTTTTGCTTTTACGGCTTGCTCACGTTTTTCGCGAGTTGTCGATTTTTGTCGAATTTAGTCGATTTATATCGAATTTAGTAAATTTTACTTTTGTTTCAATATCTTTTTAACGGCGAAAAATCTAACGCGCGCAGGCGCTATTCCGTAAAGCCTTAAAAGAAAATTGCGATTTATAGAGTAAGCGAATTTCGGCTTTTTAGCCGTTATTATTTTCACGGTTTTTTCGGCTAATTTTTCGGGAGAAATACTTTTAGCTTCGACCGCGTTTACTATTTTTTTAAATCGTTCCGCGCCGACCGCGTAATATTCGGTGTTTTTGCAAAATTCGTCTAGCGCGGCGGTAGAAACGCCCAACATTCCGGTGCTTACCGCCCCGGCGCGCAGCACGGAAACGTATATTCCTTTTAACTGCAGCTCCATTTTCAGCGAATGTGCGTATTTATCCAGCGCGCCTTTCGTAACGGCGTAAAGCCCCGTGAACGGCAGCGGCGCAAGAGGCGCAAGCTCGCTGGTTATCATTAATATTCTTCCGTTTTCTTTCAAAAGAGGTGCAAACGCTCTATTAATCAAAAACGCGCCGAAAACGTTGATTTTAAAAGCTTTTTCAAATTTTTCGGGCGGGATTTCGATAAGAGAATCGAGCATATAAATCCCCGCGAAATGAATTACGGCAAACAGCTCGTCCGTTTGTTTTTTAACTTGATCTAAACAGTTTAAAACGCTTCGGTTATCGCTCACGTCGCAAACAATAAAACAAAGCCTTTGCTTAAAATCGGATTTTTCGCTTTCGGTTAAATTGCTCGCGGCGAAAAACTCGTCTTTGGCTATTTCGTTTTTATCCGACGCGAAAACGCGATAGCCTTTCGCCAAAAACTTAAGCACGGCGGCTTTACCCATTCCCCCGCCGGCGCCCGTTATTAAAACCGCTTGCGACTTTGCGTTGATTTCTTTTCCCATTTTTAACTTATTCTTGCTCCGCCACCATTATACGCTTATACATATCTTGCATTTTTGCGTCGATTTCGGCAATTTTATTGGAACAATCGAGCATTTCTTCGTTAATTCCTTCGGGCAAATGCGACGGGTCCACTTTATAGCTTACGTCGTGTTCCAAACTTGCCCAAAAGTCCATCGCGATCGTTCTTATTTGAACTTCGACGACGACGTACTCCGTTCTGTCGGACAAATATACGGGAACTTTTAAGTCGAGATGGAGCGAACGATAGCCGTTATAATTGGGGGTTTTTATATAATCTTGCCTTTTTACAAGCTCTAAATCGGTTTGCCTAAGCAACATCTCGGCAACGCGATACACGTCGTCTATATAACTGCAAACCACGCGAACGCCGGCTATGTCGTTAAGGTTCTTTTTGGCGGAATCTATCGTCATCGGAACACCTTTTTTTATAAGCTTGGCAATTATGCTTTCGGCAGATTTTAACCTGCTTTCTACGTGATGAATAGGGTTTCTGTCGTAAAGCACGTTAAATTCGCCGTTTAAAACTTCTAATTTAACCTTTAGTTGCTTAACCGCGGAATCGTATAAGTTAAGCATTGCCAAATATTCGTGCGAACCCGCGTAAAACGAAGATATATCGCCGTTTTTTATTCCGTTTGCTTGTTTTGCCATAAAACCGCCCCCGTGTTTTTAGTTAAAACTTCACGCGCGTAGTTAAAATTCCCAAGCGCGCTTTTATCGCAGTAATTTTAACACAAAACATGCGTTTTTTCAAGCAAATGCTTAAAAGAGCGAGCAATTTTTCCGATTAAATTTTATATGACTGATATAACCGCTCGTTATAGCTCTTTAGCGCAAAGCAAAAACTTATTACAATAAGTCACGCAAATAACGCGCGCATAGCGCGAATTTTAAGCCGCATTTTCGAACTGGCTGTTATAAAGATCGGCGTAAAATCCGCCCTTTTTAAGCAATTCTTCGTGCGTGCCGCTTTCGATAACGTCGCCGTCCTTCATAACCAAAATCAAATCGGCGTTTTTTATGGTGGACAAACGATGCGCTATAACGAAGCTCGTTTTGTTTTGAGTAAGCCTATCCATTGCGTTTTGAATGATGAGTTCGGTGCGGGTATCGACCGAAGATGTAGCTTCGTCCAGAATAAGCATTGGCGCGTTTTGCAGCATAGCGCGGGCAATAGTCAAAAGCTGGCGTTGCCCCGCCGAGATAACGGTGCTTTCGGATAAAACCGTGTTAATCCCTTGCGGCAACGTGCTTATAAATTTATCTAAGCCGCAAGCCTTGCAAGTTTCGGCTAAATATTCGTCGCTCACGTTCTGCATATTATAAACGAGATTTTCTTTAACGGTGCCTTCGAACAGCCAAGTATCTTGCAGCACCATAGAAAACAAATCGTGAACGTTTTCGCGCTTTAAATCTGCAATGGACACGCCGTCTATAAAAATATTGCCGCCATTGACTTCGAAAAATCTCATCAGCAAATTGACCATAGTGGTTTTTCCCGCCCCGGTGGGTCCCACTATCGCGACTTTTTGCCCCGCTTTTATATCCGCTGAAAAGTTCTTTATGATGATTTTATCCGGATTATCGGGATAAGCAAACCTGACGTTTTCAAACTTGACGTCGCCGCGCGCGGACGTTATAACCGCGTTTTTTTGGCTTTCGTCTTGCAATTCTTCCACCTCTAAAAAGTCGAAAATTCGGTTAGCCGAAGCCGCCGCCGTCTGCAAATTGGTTAACCCCTGCGCTATTTGCGTAAGCGGCGAAGTGAATAAGCGTACGTATAAGATAAACGAAACTATTACTTCTATGCCCATACTGCCGTTAAGCACGAAAATCGAACCGAACACACATACGGCAACGTAGGCTACGTTGCTTATAACGTTCATTACGGGCTGCATTATTCCCGATAAGAACTGCGATTTCCAGTTCGCTTCGTATACGGCGGAATTAAGTTTATCGAAAACGCCCTTAACGTTTTTTTCCGCGCGGCTGACCTTTACCACTTCATGTCCCGAATATATTTCTTCGATATATCCGTTCAGCTCGCCCAAACTTCTTTGCCGTGCCGCAAAGTACTTTTGCGAACGCGACATAACCAGCACGGTGAATAACATTCCCAAAATAGTTATTCCGAGCGATATAGCCGCCAAACGCCATTCGGTTACGAACATCATAATCAAGCAACCGACAAATTGAACGACCGCGCTTATAATCGTGGGCAAACTGTTGGTAAGCCCTTGCTGCAAGGTCGAAACGTCGTTCGTGATACGGCTTAATATATCGCCTTGCGAAGTCGTGTTAAAGAATTTTTGCGGCACTTTATTGATTTTTTCAGAAAGTTCGGCGCGCATGCGATAAGAAGTTTTTAGCGTTACCGTAGCCATTATATATTGCTGAATAAAACCGAACGCCGCGCTTAAACAATATAAAATCAATAACGTTATCCCTATTTTCGCTATCGCGGCTAGGTCTATACCGCCGAGCAACCCCTCCGATATAAGTTTGGTGATTTCGCCTATTTTATTAGGTCCGATAATCGTGATAAACGCGCTCGCCGCCGCCAAAACCAAAGCTATTACGATAAAAACCACGTAAGAACGCATATACGCGGCGCTTTTTTTCATTGCCGCCGCCAAATTGTTGTTTCCGTTTTTATTACTTCTTTTCATACTCGTTTCTCCGTTATTCAAGTTCCGACGCAGAAAGTTGCGAATCGGCTATCTCGCGATAGACTTTGCAAGTTTGCATAAGCTGCTCGTGCGTGCCGCTGCCTACTATTTCGCCGCGGTCGAGCACGATTATTTTATCGGCGTGGCGAATGGTTCCTATGCGCTGCGCGACTATTATTTTAGTGGCATCTTTAAAGCGTTTGGATAAAGAGTCGCGCAGTTTTGCGTCCGTGCGATAATCCAGCGCGGAAAAGCAGTCGTCGAATATTAAAATTTCGGGTTTTCTGGCAAGCGTTCTTGCAATAGACAAGCGTTGCTTTTGCCCGCCCGATACGTTTCTGCCCGACTGCGCGATACGATAATCCGTTTTTTCCGGCAATTTAGATACGAATTCTTCGGCTTGAGATACCGATAGCGCAAGGTCTAAATCTTCGCGCTCAAACGGCTTTTCGCCCTCGCCGAAAAATACGTTTTGCTCGATAGTGCCCGAAAACAAGGTCGCTTTTTGGGTAGCGAAACCGAGTTTGTTATAAAGCTCGTCGGTTTTGTAATCTTTCACATTTACGCCGTCTACCAAAACTTCGCCTTCGGTCGCGTCGTAAAGGCGGGGAATAAGATTAATCAGCGTGGTTTTACCGCTGCCCGTAGCCCCTATAAATGCAAGCGTTTCGCCTTTATTTACCTTAAAATTTATATTAACAAGCTCGTTTTCGGAAGACCCGGGATAACGGAAGCTAACGTTTTTAAACTCTACGCTACCGCTTTCCGTACATTCGCGCCCCGCGCCTTCGACCACGGCGGGTTTAGTGTTTAAAACTTCGTTAATACGTTCGGCAGAAACTTGCGCCTGCGGCAACATCATAAATATCATAACGAGCATCATGAACGACATAACTATATACGTCGCGTAAGTGCTGAAAGCCATTATTTCGCTGAAAGCGGTTATTCGCGCCAGCGGTTCCGCAACCGAAACGTTGTTAATAAGAACCGCGCCCAACCAATAAATAACGAGCGTGAGCGCGTTCATTCCGAGGCTCATCGTAGGGTTTATAAGTGCAAACAAACGCTGATTTTTAATTTGCAAGTCAAACATTTCTTTGCTGGGACCGTCGAATTTTTCATTTTGATAATTTTCGGCGTTAAAAGCATGCACTACGTTTATACCCGTTAAATTTTCGCGCGCGACGCGGTTGATTTTATCGGTACTTTTTTGCACTTTGCGAAAACGAGGCAAGCAGCTGGACATTACCAAAAACACCGTGAGACAAATCGCGATAACGAATCCTGCCGTCACGACGGAAAGTTGCCAGCTTTTGTTAAGTATTTTTATTACAGCCCAAACTGCCATAATCGGGGCTTTTATCATCATTTGTAAGCCCATAGAAACGATCATCTGTATTTGCGTTATATCGTTGGTCGTTCTGGTAATAAGACTGGGAACCGAAAAAGATTGCATTTCTTGCTTGCTGCTTCCCACGACGTGGTAAAAAAGCCTTTCGCGGACGATGAAGCTGAATCCGGAAGCGGTTTTAGCCGCCAAAAAACCGCAAATAATCGAAAAAGCCGCACTGATAAGCGTGCAGCCAAGCATCTTTAAACCGATGTTCAAAACGTCCGCGGTAGTTCCCGAAGTTTTTAAAAGCGTCGTTAATTGCGTCATGTAATCGGGCAAAAGCAGGTCGAAATATACTTGCCCTACGACGAGCAAACAACAAACAGCCGCCATTGTAACCTCTTTCGGTCGCATTTGTTTTAGTAGTTTTAGCATATAAAAACTCCTTTTATAGGTATTTTGCGTTTATAAATTAATCTTTAACCGTTGAAGAGCCGCGCCGCTAAAACTTTATCGGTTCGATTTTCCAACGGTTAACCTTCGACTATTTTTATTCTTTAGCCATTTTTTCCAAATTGCGGTCCATCGTTTCGAGAACACTTTTTAAAACGTTCATATCCGAGGGCGATATTCCGCTTCCTAATCTTTCAGCAAACGATTTTTGTATTACGCGACCTTTTTCTATTATCTCGGCGGCTTTCGGCGTGCTTGCCAACTTATTTTTACGCCTATCGCCCGCTACGACGGCACGCTCTAAAAGCCCGTTTTGAACGAGCCTTTCGATATGCACCGACGCGATGCCCGTTTTTATGCCGCGAATAAAACATATTTCCTTTGCCGTAGCCTTTTCGGGATTGTTTGCTATAAATAACAAAATATCCAACGCAAGCGGCGGCAAATCCGTCTGCTTGCAAAGCGGCTGCAATTGGTTATGATACGCTTTTATTACTTTGTTTGCGTGCTCAAATACCTTCGACATAGAAAAATCCCCTTCCATAACACACCTTAACCATCTTTATATTCAATATTTTTGCCGATTTTCGATTTTAAATCCGATTGCAATATTAAACATTCTAATTTTAGAATATCTATTATTATACTTCACGTTTTTAAAAAGTCAATCGTTTTGCACTGCTTTTTAATTTTTTAACAATTAAAATTTTTCCCGCGCGTCATCTAGAAATAGTATCTTTCATTTATATTATATCATATTGGCATTAGCAACATCGTTTGAAAAGCTATACGTTCATAAGTTTTGAAACGTTAAAC
>CAZNKA010000061.1:0-7675 GCA_964573495.1 uncultured Acidiphilium sp.
AGCTCAACAACGTAAACGTTAGCGTATATTCGCAAGATTCAAAAGGAACCGACACCGAAAAGGATATTCCTAAAAATATTCCGTTTTTAAAATGTCAATCGGACGTTGAAATTACTTTAATAGTCAAAGGCGACGTTAAAATTGCGGGCGGAAACAATTCCCCCGCTATAGACGTAGCAAATTTAACGATAGAAAGCGACGGATTTTTAACCGCTATCGGCGGAGACGGCGATGACGAAAAACAAGGCGGAAACGCAATAAAAACGAATAACGGCACTGTAAAAATTTTAAACGGCAACGTTACTTTAAAAGGCGGAACGAGCGGAAAAGCAAAAAACGGCAAAGATCAACAAATTAAATACGCGGACGAAAACGTACCGACAACGATAACGCCGCCGGGAGAATCCGGCATCGACGGTTGTTATGCCGTAGAATGTTCCGAAATCGTTATCGAAAACAAAGCAAAAGTCTATTTAATCGGCGGAAACGGCGGTGAAGGCGGAGACGGCGGTAACGTTACAGGCGAAGGTAGTTATCTCGGCGCAGCCAAATTGCCAAGCGGAGGCAACGGAGGTAAAGGCGGAGACGGCGGACTACCCGTTAGTTTAAATACAAAAATTTCTTTATCTAATTCCTCCGAACTATATTTGTTATACGGCGACGGCGGCAACGGCGGTAACGGAGGACAAGGCGGAAATACTTTTTACAAACCAGCTAATATATGCGACCTTGGAGGCAACGGCGGTAACGGAGGACAAGGGGGTAACGGTTACAACGGCGGAAACGGCGGAAACGGCGGAAACGGCGGCAATGCGCATACGGGAAAGAACCACGGAGGAACAAGAGGAACAACAGGCGACGGTGGATTCGGCGGAACCGGCGGGAACTCAGTATCCGTTATATGGAAAAACGGAATTAACGTATCGGAATACGGAAACGTCGGCGTCGGCGGATTCGGCGGCGCATGCGGACCGAAACATGAAGAAAATAGTAAAGACGAGGTGCCGTATTACGGCATAGATAGGACCATTATTCAAGGCAATAGCGGTAAAAAAGTAAGTAGCGATTACATTTATAACGTAGTAATTATCGAAAACTAACCACAAAAAAAGCGGGCGCAAAAATCACGCTCGCTTTTCGTTTATTAAATTTTCGTTTTTTAACTTAGAAAAAGCAAATTAAGCGTTTTCGCATTTTACGAATTCATAGTCGGCTTCGTTTATCGCGGTTTTTGCGGCTTGCTCGTCGAATTCGGGCGTAACCTCTATTAAAGCGCGCTTGTTTTCGAGCTCTACCGCGGCGCTTATAACACCGTTAAGTCCGCTTAAAACTTTTTCTACGCGAGCCTTGCAATGCCCGCACATCATACCGTTTACGTATACGTATTTTTTCATAATATAATCCTCCGTTTTTAAATTACTATTTAAACTATTTAATTTTTCGCCGTTTGCCGACGGTTTTTCGCCTTGTGCAAGGCAACGAACTTGGTCGGCGCATGCGCCGTTTTCGCCATTAAAACGCCCGCCGCATTCGCTTTTATTATCGCCCTTTTTTAAATTTTTATGCCTGCCTTTATGCTCGCCGCGATTTTTTCCGAATAAACTAAGCCTTAGCGAATTGGTTACGACGAAAACGCTCGATAAACTCATCATAGCCGCAGAAAACCCGGGCGTGAAGTTTATACCCGCAAAGCTCAGCGCTCCTGCCGCCAGCGGAATACATAAACAATTATAAAAGAAAGCCCAAAACAAATTTTGTTTTATTATTCGCAAACTTTTTTTGCCCAAATTAAGGGCAAAAACGACGTCTGTAGGATTGTTTTTCATTAAAATCACGTCTGCATTGCAAATAGCGGCTTCGGTTCCGCCGCCCACGGCAACGCCTACGTCCGCTTCGGCAAGAGCGGGCGCGTCGTTAATTCCGTCACCTACGAAAGCGACCTTATGCCCGCCGTTTTTGAGCGATTGAACGGCTTCGCGCTTGCCCCCGGGCAGAACTTCGGCAATATAACCTATTCCCAAAACGTTAGCCGCTGCAGCAGCCGTTTTTGCGTTGTCGCCCGTAATCATAGTAACGTTATACCCCGCGCTTTTTAAAGCAGAACACGCCGCCTTGGCGCTTTTTTTAATTTCGTCTTTCACGGAAAACACAGCCGAAAGTTTTCCGCCGTCAACCAAAAAAACGGGAGTGGCTCCGGAGCTTGCAAAGCGTTCGAAAAGTTCGCTCGCTTTTTGCAAATCTCTGCCTATAAGCCCGTTATCGCGCATAAACGCATAACTCACGGCGTGAAATTCACTGCCGAAAACCTCGCCGCAAACGCCGCGGCCTTTAAGACCTTGAACGTTTTTTGCGTCCGCGGGAAGAACGCCTTTTTCGGCGCAATAATCGCAAATCGCCCTAGCAAGCGGGTGCGCGCTTTGTTTTTCTAAAGCATATATCGCGGAAAGTGCGCGGCGGCTATCGCCGAAAAATTCAACGTCCGTAACGACGGGTTTACCCTCGGTTAAAGTGCCGGTTTTATCGAATGCCACGGCAGTAATCGAAGCAAGCGACTGGAGCGCCTCGCCCGAGCGAATAAGCACGCCGTTTTCAGCGCTTTTGCCCGTTCCGAGCATTACCGCCAGCGGCGTTGCAAGCCCTAACGCGCATGGGCACGAAACAACTAAAACCGAAACTCCGCGCGTGAACGCGGTTTGAAATTCGCTAGAAACGATTAGCCATATAATAAAAACGATAATAGCCAAAGCAATAACGGCAGGCACGAAAACCGCCGCGATTTTATCGGCAAGGCGGCTTACCGGAGCTTTGCTTGCACCGGCTTCTTCGACCATCGAAATTATTCGCGAAAGCGTTGAATTTTCGCTTTCGGAAGTAACTTTTATTACCAAATATCCGCTTTCGAGCACTCCGCCAGAAATGACTTCTTCGCCGACCGCCTTAAAAACAGGGATACTTTCACCCGTGACGGCGGCTTGATTGACGCTGCCTTCGCCGCTGAAAACCACGCCGTCAAGGCAGACACCCTCGCCTTCCCTAACGACTAAAAGGTCGCCGATTTTTATTTCGGAAAGAGGGGTTTTAATTATTTTTTCGCCTTTAAGCAAGTTTGCTTCCGAAGGCAAAAGCTCTTTAAGCTTTTTTAAAGCGTCGCCCGTTTTGCGCTTGCTTTTTTCTTCGAGCATTTTGCCCAGCGTTACGAGCGTGAAAATCATAGCCGCGCTTTCGAAATACAGCGAGTGAATTTTGCTTGCCGCGGCGGTTAGGTCACCCGAATTTTGCAAAATTCCTATTTTTACGGTAACGCAAACGCTATATAAAATGCAAGAAAGCGCGCCGGTTGCTATAAGCGAATCCATATTCGGCGAAAGCTTAAAAAGCCTTTTAAACCCGACCGTAAAATACTTATAGTTAAGCACTCCTACGGGCAAAAACAGAACCGCTTGAACGACGGCAAGCCTTAATGGATGCGCGTTCCCGCTTAAAAACTCGGGAATAGGCAGACCTAACATTCCGCCCATGCATAAATAAAACAGCATGAGCATAAACGGAAGCGAACCGAAAAACCTAATTACGTAATCGTTTTTTTGCGCGCTATCCGAATACGCCTCGGCTTTATAGCCCGCTTTTACGACGGCGGCTATTATATCCGCGCCGTTTAGCAATTTTTCGTCGTATTCGACTATTAAAGCGCCGCTTGAAAGATTTACTCCCGCTTTTACGACTCCGTTTAGTTTTTTAACGTTTTTTTCTACCGCCGCAACGCATGCCGAACAAGTCATTCCGTAAACGGTAAATTTCGATTTCATATATCACCTTTCAACGCGTAATTTGTACGCGTTTTTATATTTTTTGCCGAACTCGCTTTTATTACTTTTTTCGCTTTTATACCGTTTTTCGCCGCAAAAAATAAAAACGCTTTTCGGCTATACGCAAAAACATGAAATTCATTTCACATTTTAACCGTATGTATTATAACACCGAAAAACATTCTCGTCAATTAAAAACGTAATAAAAAAACAATAAAAATTAAATTTTAACTTTTAAATCCAGTTCCGCGCTCGAAAGAGTTTCGCCGTTATCGAGCAAAAGTCTGCCGTCGGGCAAAATATCCGTTGCGGTATGAACCGAAAAGCTTTCGCCGCGAATAACCGTAATTTTTTTGCCCAAAACCGCGCTAAATTTTTTATATTCCGATATGTCTGAGCGCATAGAAAGGTTTAAATTAAGCGTTAAAAACAAGGCGTCGAGATCGATTTTTGTTCCCGTTTCGGCTTGCATAGTGGTCGCAATATCCGCAAGTTCGGGCGGAAGTTTGTTATTAGCGTTAATGCCGATGCCTATAACGCTATGCGATATTTTATCGCCGCTTAAGACGTTTTTAATCAAAATGCCGCAAATTTTTTTGCCGTTTACCAAAACGTCGTTAGGCCATTTTATTTGCGCGTTTATTCCGAACGCAAGCAGTGTTTTTACCACCGCCATCGAAGCGTTTATCGTTATAAAATAGCAATCCTTAGCGCAAAAATCTTTATAAAAGCTCAGACGCGAAAAATATAATCCGCCTTCTTCGGACGAAAAACTTCTGCCCTTGGTGCCCATTCCCGCCGTTTGCATTTTCGCACAAACCACGGCGTCTTCGCCGCCCTTAACGTATTTTTCTATATACTTATTAGTCGAATCCGTTTTTTTCAACTTTTCTATTATCATATCTAACTCACCGTGTTTAAAAAACAAAAAAAATCGTATAAAAGTATCGATAATCGACCTATAGCCGCACTTTTTTAAAATCTAAAATTCAAAAAACAATTGTTTGAACGATTTATTCGCCGAAAAAATCGTCGCCCAAATCTCCGTCGAAATCTTCGCCAAAACGGTTTTTGACGTAAGAAACAGCTTCCGACGCCGCCTCGTACGAAAAGCCCTTAGACAAAACATGCCTATAACATTTTGCAAAATATTCTTTGTCCTTGGTCTTGTTTTTCATATATTTAAAAGCTATTGCCTTTGCGGACGGTTTTTCGTTAACGGCGGAAAGCGCGGCGGCGGCGTTTTTTTCGCTTATACCTTTTCGCTTTAGCTCCATCGCCATTAGCATTTTACCTTTTTTGGAAGAATATTCGTTTACGTAGTTTTCGGCAAAGTCGGCGTCGTTTAAATAACCGTAGCCGCAAAGCTTATCTACCGCTTTAAAAGCGACCGAATAAGTATAACCCTTGCTCGTTAAATACTCTAACGCCTGTTTTTTGGTTTTTCGATATTTGGATATATACGCCAAAAGCTTATCGAACGCAAAATTTAATTCGCTTTGCTCTTGAATTTCGCAAAGTTCTTCTTCGGTAATTTGAACGCCCGCCTTAAGCCCGTTTTTAACCACCGTAAAATTATCCAGCGCGCAAAAATATTCGCCGTCTAAATACAAATTAGAGCGACCTTTATTCTTTTGTTGAACGATTATTTGAGTTATTGTTTTCATATAAAATCAAAGGGCGAACGCTCGCCCTTATAGTTTTTTTAACTTGAATATTAAACGCTAAATTCGCGCCAAACGTTAGATAATCGACCTATAGGCTGCCTTTTTAAAAAGAAGTTATCAAAATCGGCAACGAATTTTTGAGCGTTTTCTAAACTTAAAACAAGCTGCACCTCAACGCTTTCGCCGTATTCGATTTTTTCTATAATACTTTTTTCGGGCAGTTTGAACGCGGAAAATTTTTTATAGTTTTCGTAAGAAAAGTTTATCGAAAAACAAGCGCACTCCACAAGTTCCGCGACTTTCGCGTTATCTACGGCAGAAGATGCGGCGTCCGTATAAGCGCGAACGAGCCCGCCCGCGCCCAGCTTAATTCCGCCGAAATAGCGCGTAACCACGCACGCGACGCCGTTTAGTCCGCGCGCTTTAAGTACGTTTAAAATGGGCAGCCCCGCAGTGCCTTGCGGCTCGCCGTCGTCAGAATATTTCACGCGCTCTTGCCCGTCTTCGGTAACTATATAGGCGTAACAATTATGCTTAGCTTGCGAGTGTTCTTTTTTTACTTCGTTTATTATTTTGCGCGCGCAAGCTTCATCGTCGGCTTTTTTTATAACGCCTATAAACCGCGAGCGTTTAATTTCTATTTCGCTTTTTCCGTTATCGGCGGTAAACACTCGGCGCGCTCCTTTTAACAAAATTTCGCTTATTTTTTCGGTTATTTTCCGTTTCGTTTATTTTTAATTTTGATTATTTTAAAATTATTTTAACGTGAAGTTTTTTTCCTTTATGCAAAACGAATTCGCCCGCGGCGATAATTTCGTCGCTCAAGTTCGGCGATTTCATATCAACTTTTACGTCGTTAATCGTAACGCCGCCGCCCTCGATAATCCTGCGCGCCTCTCCGCGAGAAGGAGCAGCCCCTGCAGCCACCATTATTTCGGGGATAAACGTAACCGATTTATCTATTTCGACCTTAGGCATGTTTTCGGAATCGCCCGAAAAAGCGGCGCGCGCCTGTTTTCTGCACTCTTCGGCTTTTTGTTCGCCGTGAACAAGCTTGGTAACTTCGTAAGCAAGACGTTCCTTGGCTGCGTTCATACGCTCGTCGTTATAGCGGGTAAGCTCCGCGATTTCTTCTAAGTCCATAAAGGTTAAAAGCTTCATGCACTCCGCAACTTTTACGTCCTCTACGTTTCTGAAATATTGATAGAAGTCGTAAACGGGGCATTTGTTTTCGTCGAGCCAGAGCGCGCCCTTTTGCGTTTTGCCCATTTTTTTGCCTTCGCTGTTTAAAAGCAGCGTGCAAGTTAAGCAGAACGCGTCTTGCTGCCTTTTGCGACGAATAAGATCGACGCCCGCAAGCATATTCGACCACTGATCGTCGCCGCCAAGCTCTAATTTACAGCCGTAATCTTCGTTGAGCTTTAAGAAATCGTAGCCTTGCATGAGCATATAGTTGAATTCTAAAAAGGTAAGCCCTTTTTCGAGGCGTTGCTTATAACATTCGGCGGTAAGCATTTTGTTAACCGAGAAATAAACGCCTATATCGCGCAAAAAGTCTACGTAATTAAGCTTTAAAAGCCAGTCTTTGTTATTAGCGACGATAGCGGCGTTTTCGCCTTCAAAGCTTATAAAGCGCGACATTTGCTTTTTAAAACATTCGACGTTATGGTCAATCGTTTCGACCGTCATCATCGTGCGCATATCCGTTCTTCCCGAGGGGTCGCCTATCATCCCGGTGCCGCCGCCGAAAAGCGCGATGGGCGTATGCCCGTATTTTTGCATCCACGCCATTGCCATAATGGGAATGTAATGCCCTATGTGTAAGCTGTCCGCCGTAGGGTCGAACCCGACGTAAAACGAAACTTTTTCGTTGCCGAGCATTTTATATAAATCTTCGTCGTAAATAGTCTGTTTGATAAATCCGCGCTCTTTTAGCACGTCGTAAACGTTGTTTTTGATTTTTTCCATATTTCTCCAGAGAAAAGTAAATAGTATCCCGTAAAACGAGCTTTTACTTTGTTCTAAAAACCATTATATCTTATTTTAAAGCTATTATATCATTTTTTTATGCGGATTGCAATTAAACTCGGTTAAAATATTTGTATAAACCAAAAAAATATGTTATAATTTAGGGGTGAAAATAATCAAAAAAGCTTTTTAGGAGGAACTAAATGCAATATTCTAAAGAAGTTGAAAGAATGT
>CAZNKA010000062.1:0-7618 GCA_964573495.1 uncultured Acidiphilium sp.
TACATATATATGATAACAAAAAAAATCAAACAGTCAATATCGTTTTTGTCATTAAAACATTGCATTTTTTGCAAATTTGTGTTATACTGCAAATATGGTAATAAAAAATTTGCAATATAATCGAATATTATCGGACGCTTCGCCCGAGGACGTTAACTTCAATCCGCACTTCCACGAAGATTACGAGCTGGAGTTCGTTTTTAACGTGAAAAGCGCCGAATTGATACTGGGGCGCTCGCGCTACGAAATTAAACCCGATACGCTTATTTTATGCATTCCGCCCGTCGTGCACAATTTGAAATTCGAAGAAAACCAACCCTTCGAGCGCACAGTCATCAGGTTTAACGGCGAATTTTTGGGCGACGATTTAACAGCAACCTTAAAAAACGCGCCGCCTATTTACGATTTTAGCGGAAACAATCCCGTTAAAGAACTTTTTTATCAGCTTAAAGAGTGCGAAAGCCTTTTTTCGCAAGAAGAGTTCGCCGCCGTTTGCGAACACTATGTTAAAATCATTTTGGCAAGGCTTAAATATTGCTCGCCCGAAACCAAAAAAACGCAAGGCGGCACTTCGAACGAAGTTATCAACCACGTTTTGAGATATATCGACGACAATGTGACCAAACCCCTGAAAGCCGAAAGCGTGGCTAAGGAATTTTTCGTTTCTTCTTCGTGGCTGTTGCACAAGTTTAAAGAAGAAACGGGCGTAAGTTTCAAAAAATACGTAAACAAAAAAAAGCTGATTTACGTAGATGGACTTATTAAAAGCGGCTTGCCCGTAAGCAAAGCTGCCGAGTCTTGCTCGTACGACAGTTACACCACCTTCTTCCGCCAGTACAAGAAATATATGAAAAAAAGTCCCGCCGAAACGAAGAGCGAAAACACTAACAAAAAAGTTGCCCCCCCCGAAAATTGGTTAATTTAGCTTGTTTTAAGCAGTTTTTCGGTAGTTTTTGTTCATTTTTTTCAAATTTGTTTGATATGCGAAAAAGCGATAAACTCTTGCGTTTTTAGCAAAAGCTTATCGCTTTTTTATTTTTGTTTTTTTCTGTTAAAATCCCGACGGTTTAGACTTACTCGGTTCGATTCTTCAATTGTTATATCGCAAAGCCTTCTTTTTGTTAGGAAGGCTTTTTTGCGCCGCCGTCATTCTGAGCAAGCGAGTTTACGAGCGCGCCGAACTGCGCTAGCAGCGCCGCTTTTTAAAGCGGCGGAATCTCGGCGGGAGCACGCATGGTTCAAGCCGAGATCCCGAAGCTTCGCTTCGTCACTTCGTGGTTCGACTGCGCGGCTTCTCCGCTCCGTTCCGGATTACGAGTACGCAACTCGCCGTAGGCGAATATAACTTTGCGAAACAAAATATCACCGACTCGTCGGAAAGGCAAAATTACGACGAACAGAACATAAAAGTGCCGCTATAAGTCCGTTAACGGCACTTTCGCTATTTTTTATACCCCTATTATTTTAAAATTATCGCGGCGGTGGATAGTGCGGGCAAGCTTACGCCGAGCTTTAAGTTTCCGCTTCCTTCGCTGCAGCTTATTCCCCTGATTTCGCCCGTGGTTCTATCAACGACTTCCGCGGAATTAACCTTAAATCCGCTTACGCGAAGGCGAGGGCTTTCGAAGGAGCTTACCGTGCCGTTAACCAAGAAAAGCACGCGCGAGCCGTTATGCTTATACATGTAAGCGTAAACGCCGGGGTAATTCGAGCAAACCATCGGCTTGCCGCTGTTTTCTAAAAATTCTTTTAAGAAATGCATACGCAAGCGGTTGAACTGCTCGGATAAAGTGCGTTCTTCATACCAATAAGGAATAACCATGAAGTTTTTCGCCGAAACTATGCCTATTCCGAAATTATCGCCCTTGTAATCCAAAACGACCGTTTTTACGCTTAACTCGTCGTTACTAACGCTCAATCCGTTTTGGTCGAAAGCAACTCCGTCGTATTCGATTTTTATATAATCGCCGCAGCGCAAATACGTAGAAGCGCGATAACCCTTAATTCCGTCGATAATCACGTCGCCTACGACTTCTTCTTGGCTTTGCGGGTCGTATTCGTATTTACATCTGACGGCGGAACGCGCGCAAACCAAATCGCCCAAACCGCGCTTTATCAAAAGCATAACCGCGCCGCCGTCCAACAAAACTTTATTGTTTTTAAACAACGCCTTAAGCTGTTCGTCCGTAAAATTATTGACCGCGCCGTTACCTAAAGCCACCACTTCGTTTTGCCATTCCTTTTGCGTGGTAGGCTTGCACGGAACGCCCGAAGTGCCTAAATAACCGTAGAAGAAATGTTCGTCCGGATAAAAATCGCTAAACGTTCGGCAGTTTTCGCGGCGGTAAGCTGCGCGCTCGTCCATAGGCAACATAACGCCGTCGAGTTCGGAATACTTGATTAAAGGCATAACCCCTTCCAAATAAGGCGTTACGTTTTTAATCGTTTCGCAGTACTCTATATTTTCTTTCGGTCCGTTACCTACGAAACTGAAAATATCGTACGTCATTCCCTCGATTTGCAGCGGCAGCGCGCCTTCTAATTGGAAACGCAAAAACGCGGGCTCTTTGCCGTAGCTGTTAAAGGTGGAATCTTCTTGCTCGGGATAAATTATGCAGTTTTCGGGTAGCATCGAACGCAAAAAGAAAGGATACATATAAAAATCGCGATAATAATCTTTAGAGCATCTTTCTTCGTAACACGGCATGTGCAAACGATTTATGGGAGCGGCTCCGCCCGAAAGATTTTTATGAACGGCAAACCAATCGCGATATTCGACCGCGTGATCGCTGTGGCGCGAACTCATAAGCCCTACGCGAACGTTGCCGCCGCCGTGCGAACGATAAAGCTCGCCTAAGAAGGAAGCGTATTCGCTCATAACTTCGCGGTTTACGTCCATCCACGCCCTTTTAACTTCTAGATTACATTCTTTTTTGAAAAGCTTATCTACGAATTCTTCGCGCGTGTAGTTAGTGCCGAGGCGCTCGTTATAAAGCTTCATGTGCTTTTCGCAAAAACATCCGCCGTATTCGAGCGGCGCGTGATTGTGCAAACGGAAATCGTCTTCTACCCAAACGATATTGGGCTGCAATTCGTCTACGACATAAGAATAAAGCTCTTTAAAATACGCGCGCCACTTTTCGTCGAGCATGCACGCGCAAGACTGCGACCTTCTTCCGTTGTAATCGACCAATAAAGTCCATTCGTTTTGCAAGCCTTTGAGCGGTTTGTTTCTGTCTAAGTGCCCTATTTCCATCCATGGGTTTAAGCTTACGGAAATGCCGTTCGCGCGTAAACGTTCGGCGGCTTTTTTCATCCAGGCAACGCGCGGCTTTGCTTCTTCGAGCGTAATGTGCCCTACGTTACATTCTTCCGCGCTTAAAAACAGCGTTACGTCTGAAAATCCGTACTTTTTGCAGTATTCCACGAGATCGTTTATGCGTTCTTCCTCGTAGTGGTTGACGGGGATTTGATAGCGCAACGTGTGAAAGAATTTTTTACCGTCTTTTTCGGCGTTCATTTTCAGTCTCCATGTTTTACGATTGTTATTTATGTATTTTTTTTCGGCAATGCTAAAATCGCTTATGCCCGAAAACGGCGCGTAAAGCCATTTCCCGTTTTTTGCGTCCGCAAGTCCCGGAACGGATATTCCGCAACATTCGGGAGAATAACTTTTGAAATCTTTCGCTAAATTAAGTATCGCTTCCGTTAAATAGTCCGCATTGTACTTAACGGGCAAAACTTCTTTTTTTGTGCCAAAACTTTGCCTTCTCCGTCGACTGTTCCGACCATTATTTTAGAGCCGCCTATATCGACGGATAAAGACTTGACTTCGACCTTCGTTTGCATAAAACACTTACTCTCACGCCGCTCGGCGCGACCTTTTTACTATCTTTTTTTATTATACCCCCGCCGCTTTTTATATTCTATTATTTAACGCACGATATTTTTGTATTTTTCGGCTAAACACTTGACTTGTTTCGCGCGTTGCCGTATCATATTTAACAAAACGAAAGTCCGCTCGAACCGAATGATTTTTGCGGCGAGATTTAACGAGCTTAATTTATCCGCGTCGGCTAAAAAACTTTGCGGAAATTCTTTAAAAACACCTTTGAGAGGCAAAAAACTTGAACTGCACTATCGATTTTTTATACGAATCCACGCACGAAAAACCCTATTCCGTTATGACGCATACGCACGGCTGCTACGAATTGGTTTATTTTTTTAAGGGGCGAGGCGTAGTCCACGCAAACGGACAAACTTTTTATTATAAAACCAACGACGCCGTAATCGTTCCGCCCGACATACCGCACGACGAAATAGGCGAAATAAGCGAACAAAATATAGTTATCGGTTTTAAAATTTTTAGCGAACCCGAAGATGGCCGCTTATGCGAAAAACTATGCGGCGAATTTTTCACCGACGAACGAATGCAAAAGCTTTTGCAAAAAATTCTGCGCGAATATTTATTGCGCGACGTTTATTTTAAAGAAATAGCCGAGGCGCGCCTTTGCGAACTTATTTGCCTTTTATTGCGCGAAAAACAGCTTGAAAAAACCAAAAACGAAGACTTTTCGGAAATAATAAAAAACTTTGAAAACTATGTGGACGAAAATTTGTCTTTACAAATTAAAATAGGCGATTTTTCGAAAATTTACAGTTATAGCGAAAGCCGATTCAGGCATATTTTTACCGAAAAAACGGGCGTTTCGCCAAAAAAACTTATTATGCAAAAACGATTCGAAAAAGCCGAAGACCTGCTTTTAAAAACGCAAAAAAGCGTTATAGAAATCGCCCTAGATTGCGGATTTTACGATTCCGCACAATTCGCAAGGCTGTTTAAAATAAAAAACGGTTGTTCCCCGAAACGTTTCAGAGAAAACCGTTTAAAAGAATAAAACGAATTAAAAAGTGCCGCTATAAGTCCGTTAACGGCACTTTCGTTTATTTTTTTCAATAAAAAACCGGCGGACGATATTTACAAAAAGACTTAAACCGAAAGGTTAAAAATCAGCTGCATCGCAACGCTTTTATCGAAAGCCGTCATCGTGGGGATTTCGATTAAGTCTTTGCCGAAAAATCCGCTTTCTTCTTTAGCGAAAAGTTTATCGCCCATAAAAACTCTGCCTTGCTCGTCGCGCGAAACTCCCTCGCCGGAATCGGCGAAAAGTTGCTTGTTTTTGCAATATACCGCTAAGGCTTCGGCGTAATATCCGCCGGCACGCACATCCGTATATTTATAAACGCGAAGACGCGAAGTTTTTTCGACGCAAGCACTATCTTGCCCGACACATCCTTCCGCGCGCTGACAAAACTGCAAGCCGTTATACCATATTCTGCGCGCAAAATGCAAATATTTTTGAGTTCCCGAAAGCTTATACAGCTTAACGCAAAGCGAAAATATAAGCGCGGTGGCGCAACTATCCGCGTATGCGGGGGCGAAAAAGTCGTTTTTTGCGGCGTAATTTAAGGTTAAACATTCGCTTAAACACAAATCCACAACGGCGGCGGCGCGAGCTTTTAATTCTTCGCTTTCGTTATAAACGGCGTAGTTTAAAATTCCGCGGGAATACCTTGCCAATGCTTCCGTGCAAAGTTTTTGCACGGAATTATCCGAGCTTTTTTCAGCGTTTTTTAATGCGGCTTTTTCTAAAAAATTCTGCAAGCTAACGCAAGCGGTTTCGAACAATTCTTTGGCGACGGAACTTTTGGTCGCGGCGTAGCACGACGCAGCAGCGTCCGCGACGAAAAATTTTTCTTCTAAAGAAAAATCGCAAAGCTTTGTTTTAACCGCAGCCAAAGCCCTTATCGCAAGCGCGGTTAAGCCTTCGTTTTGCACACACAAAGAATATTCGATTAACGCCGAAGCCGCCTCGGCAAGCTCGCGCACCGAAAAACGCGAACAATCGCCGCTTATTTCCGCGCTCAACGCGTTTGCCAAATTTTCGGAATTTTGCGGAAATTTGCCCGCGTATAAAAAATGGCAAGCCTCGCCGTACAGCGCAGACGCGTTTTCGGAAAGCGTGCCTATCGCCCGCTCGCTCAGCCATCTGTAATTGAGCGCGACTTTTTTATCGTATTTTTGCAAATCGAAATTTTTTTCCATAAAACCTCTATATAAAACATAAAAAAACGAATAATCGTTTATTTATCTATTTATCGTAAGCGAATGCCTTTTCTATTTTGCAAACGGCGTTATAATCTTCGTTTAATTGCTTGATTTTCGCCGCGATATCGTCGCGCAGAGCGGCAAAATCGCCGTTATATTCGGACGGAACCACTACGTCGAAAATCAAATTGGTGTGAGTAGGTCCTTCGACCATTCTGAAATCGTGAATCGAAAAATCGCTCGAAATGCCCTTAACTATTTTTTCGACCGCGCTTTTTTGCGCGTATGTGCGTTCGTCGGTAACGACAGGGTCCAAATGAATTACAGCAACGCACTTGAATTTTTGCTCTAAAAGCCGCTCGATATTATCGATGTTATCGTGCGCGGAAAGAATATCTTCGTCGGCGTTCACTTCGGCATGAAGCGAAATAATCTGTCTACCCGGTCCGTAATTGTGCACCATAAGGTCGTGTATCGAAATTACCCCGCCGTAATCTAACACGGTTTTTTCGATTTCGCGCACGTAGGAAGGATCGGGCGCGTCGCCTACGAGCAAACCAATGGTTTCTTTTGCGGATTTAACGCCCGTACAAATAATGAACGCCGCGACCAAAAGCCCTGCCGCGCCGTCGACTTGCACGCCGAAAAACTTATTTAAAAGCACGCTTAAAAGCGCGGCGAGCGTGGCGAAACAATCCGAAACCGAATCGCGAGCGGTGGCGCGCATCGCCGCCGAATTGATTTTTTTCGCGATGGACGAATTGTAAGCGAACATATAAAGCTTAACCAAAATCGAAAAGCAAAGAACTATTAAAAGCGGATAAGAAAAAACCACGTCCGACGCGGCGAAAAGTTTTTCTGCCGAACTTTTTACGAGTTCGAATCCGACTATAAATATGAGCATCGAAACTATAAGACCGGTTACGTATTCTATTCTGCCATGCCCGAACGGGTGTTCGCGATCGGTCGGCTTTGCGGCAAGCTTAAAACCTATGAAGGTTATTACCGACGAGCCCGCGTCCGTTAAGTTGTTGAACGCGTCCGCCACTATAGAAACCGCGCCGCTGCCCAGCCCGACTATAAGCTTTGCGGCAAACAGCAAAACGTTTAAAATTACGCCCGTAATGCCGGAGAGCATTCCGTATTTATCGCGAACCTCCAAGTTCGAATAATCGTCGTAATTTTTTATGAGTTTTTTAGCCAAAAAAGTAAACATTTTTTTACGCTTCCCATTTAAAAATGAAATTACAAAACGGAAAAAATATGCGCGAAAGTGCCGATAACGGGCTTATAGCCCGCTTTTTTTGACGGCGCCTTTATAAGTTTTAGCAAGACCGCCGCGCCCCGTTTCTTTATAAAGCCTGCTTAAATCGCGCCCGGTGGCGTACATCGTTTCGACTATCGCGTCGAAAGAAATTTTGCGCGTAGACGTTAAAAATTTAGCAAGGCTGAGCGCGTTTATGGCACGCATTGCGGCAACGGCGTTGCGCTCTATGCAAGGTATTTGAA
>CAZNKA010000063.1:0-1928 GCA_964573495.1 uncultured Acidiphilium sp.
GAAAGTTTGTTTTCGGGTTCTAAAAAGAAGGGGTCGGTTATAACGCCGTGTTCGCTGCGTTTAACTTTATCTACCTCGCGCCCTTGATCTTCTATCGAAAGGTTTTTGTGAATGATACCCAACCCGCCTTCGCGCGCCATAGCGATAGCCATGCGCGATTCGGTAACCGTATCCATAGCCGCGCTGAGTAGCGGAATGTTAAGGTTTATGCCGGGTGCCAGAGTAGTTGAAATGTTTACCTGTTTAGGAATAACTTCGCTGGCGGCGGGAACCAATAACACGTCGTCGAAAGTTAAGCCTTCGTTGATAATCTTTTGCATAATAACTCCTTTCTGTGATTTTATATGTAAATGTATTTTTAACCGTTTTAACGATTCAATATTTTATCGCAAGCATAATTTTCTTTTTTTAAAATTAAGCCCCGCCCCGCGAAAGCGGAGCAAGGCGTTTAGTATTTTAGGATTCTTGCGCACGATTAATAAATGTTTGCAACACCGAAATATCAGCCGAAAGCATTGTTTTTTCGGTTTCGGTAAGCATGGTTGCATTTTCGCTTTCTTTTGAAAGTTCGCTTAAAATATCCTTTAAAAAATCAAGCTTTGCTTGAGAAATCTGCCCGTCTGCGGAAAAAACGGCATTGCAATCGTCCAACGCGGCGAAAATAAGCGCGCGCATGGGGCAAGGCTTTACGTAACCCGTGGCGTAAACTTTTTTCGAGCGAAAAGTGTTTTCTTGCGCTACTTCTACGGCTTTTTTATAATTATCCGTTTTTAAATTATCCGTGTCGGCATTTGCGTTTCGATTGCCTTTATTATATAGCAATACGCAATATTTACCCCCGATTTCGCACCTGTCTTGCGAATTCAAATCGCTAAACGCAAGGATTTTAGGCGCGTATTTTGCAATTTTTTCGGAATTTTCGGCGTTTATCGCATCGTAAACTACGGTTAAACAATCTTCGGCGTTTCCGCTTTTTCGATAGGCGCGCTCGCTGTATTTTAAAGCTACGTCGTAATTATAAACTCCGCGATAAAAATTTGCAAGATTAGACGGAAAAAACAGCGCAAAAACTCCGTACACGATAAGTGCGAGCGCCATAATCGCGGTCAAAGTAAGCAATGCAGTTTTTATTATTACCTTTTTCACGTTAATGCTTCCGTAATATGTAAATGCTTATGCGTTTAGTATAACATATTTTTTAAGTTATGTAAACCGTTTTTCGGCGATTTAGGGAATGGCGGCGGCAAAAAAAACGGTGCGTTCTTTTTTATCGTCATAATAAAGGCTGTCGTCGAATAGTATATAAACAAAGCATAATAGGCAAAAAGGAGTTATTTTATGAAAAAACGCTTGACGGCAACCGTATTTGCCGTAATAACGCTTGTCGCCGCATTATTTTGCGCGTCTTGCGGCGGTACGACCGATTATTTTTCTTACGTGAGCGAACTTAGATCTAACGTTTTTTGCGGCGAAGCCGAAGATTATTCCGTAACGATTTATTCGGGAATGCGCGAAAAGCCTTTTAAACACGACGGAGCAGTCGGCGAACTAGGTTTTTTTGCGGCAATTAAGATATTTATGAATGAACGCTCTGACGAAAGCGTTAAAATCGAGCTTGTTTGGGGCGAAAATCGCCACGAGCGGCAAACCGATTACGACCCGGTTTCGAGTGCGCTTTCTTGTTTTATAGAATTAAGCGAGCTGCCCGAAAACGCACCGCAAATAACCATTACCCGCGGCGAAAATTCAATCGTTATACAAACTAAAAGCTTAATGGCGGAAGATTCGATTACATATTTGCAAGCGCTAAAAAAAGCAACCGAAAAAGCAGCGGACTTTTTAAAAGAAAATTCTACTTCTTCGGGATTTAACGGCGAAATATCTCTGCGGCTTTTATGCGAAAACGAAAAAAACTATTACTACGTAGG
>CAZNKA010000063.1:2028-7479 GCA_964573495.1 uncultured Acidiphilium sp.
GCGAAATATCTCTGCGGCTTTTATGCGAAAACGAAAAAAACTATTACTACGTAGGCTTTATTTTACCCGACGGATTAAAACTTGCCTACCTTTTAGACGCGAAAACAGGTGAAATTTTAGCCGAAAAAAAGCTGTAGAATATGCAAAAAATGCGGCTATAGGTCGATTAACCGCACTTCCGCATTTTAACAATCGTTGTTTATCGCATATAAAAAGCCCCGCAAAATCTGCGAGGCTTTTTATTATTGCTGGGAATCCGGAATTCCGTCGCCGTCGGCATCTATATTTTCATTTTCTCCGATTCCTTCTTGTTCATCTCCGCGCCCGGTATATATACCGAGACTTCTTTCAAGTTGTTCTTTCTCTGCCCTCTTATCTTTTATCTTTTTTTCAAGTTCTTTTTTTCCTTGGGCATCAGCACTGTCTTTCTGAACTTCAAGGTCGTTTATCTCATTTTCAAGTTCTTCTATTCTTTCTCTTGTTTCTTGTTCTTTAATCAAATTTTCGTCTTCATATCTTTTATTTACAGTGTCTTCATTGACTTTTAATTGGACGTCGCTTTTAGATTCACTGTTATTTTTACCGCCATTATAAGAGTCATCGTTTTTATCCGAAGAAACAGAATCGGAAGAAGAAGGTTTTTTACCCGAATCGTCGTTGCTTCCGGATTCTACTAAGCCGAGCATCTTTTTAATGGCTTCGGCGGTTTCGTCGTCGATTTTGTTTTGTTCTTGCAATTCGGCGATTGCGGCTTCAATTTCTTCGCGGTCGCTTTCGCCGATAGAGTCGCTTAAATCTACGCCCATATCCGCAATAGCCGTAACAAGATGGCTTTCCGCAACTTTTTCGACTAAATCGGTAACTTGCTGTTTAATTTGCTCTTCGGTGGGTTTTTCTTCGCCTTCTAAAAGCTTTTGCAAGCCTAAGGCTTGCTCTATGGCTTCGCCCGCCGCGGTAAAGTTGATTTTTTCAAAGTCTAACTTAGAAAAATCGATGGGCAGCTCTTCGCCGTCGAAAAGGCTTTCCGTCGCAACGGTAAGCATATCCATAAGGCTTTCGCGCATTTCGGGCGTCATTTTGTTTTTAATATTGTCGATTTTAGTAAGCGATTCTTTTAATTTATCTACGTTTTCATCGGTTAAACCGTCGGCAGAAATATCGATGTTCGAAATTTCTTGCGCGACGCTTACCATTTCCAACGCAGAGGAAACCGCGCCGATTTGAACGTTTAACGTTATTTTTTTGCCGTCTTCGTTTTTAACTGTAGTGAGCGCGTCGTAAACGCCGAACGAAACGGAATCGTAAACCCCGCCCAAAGGCGACGCTTTATATTCGTAAATGCCGAGTGTTTCGCAAATTTCCCTGAAAGGATTTTCCGAACTCGAAGAACTTAACGAAACGTCATCGCCTAGGTTCGGTCCGTCGGGTTTAGCGGAAACGCCTACTATCCTCGAATCGGTAGAGGCAGTTGTCTCGCCGCCGGGAATTTCCATTTTCGATAAGGTATACATCGAATCGACTAACCCGTTTAGCGGAACGCATACGAAATATGCAACCAAAATACCTGAAGCGACGCCGACGAGCAACCCTGCCAAGCGCCTTTTATGCTGACCGGGGCGAACGACTATTTTTAATATCCAGAACACTATAAGCGAAACGAATTTAAGAGCTATAAAGCTTAATAAGAACACTATTACGCCGATTAAAGTTTCTACGATCGGCATAACGAGTTTCAAAAGACCTTCGGTTTCGCCTGTGAACTGAGCAGCTATGGTTTCGCGCAAGGTTTGCCCTTCTATTTGCGTATCCATAACGGCTTCGATAAGCGATTCGCGCAATATAAACGCAATTAAAACCGAAGCCACTATTAAGATAAGGCGCAAAACACTGCGGTTGAGCCCGCGCTTTAAGCCTAAAAGCGCACCTATTACGATAGGCAACAGCGTTAGTGCCATCATTATGAGTGTTAAAGTATTCATAAATAAACTCTCCTATTCTTTTGTTAAAAACGAATTTTAACCGTTTTTTAATTTAAATTTTTTTTTAAAGGCGCGATATCTGCCTACGATATTATAATACGCATACCCGCGTTAATATGCCCAAAATATTTATACCACCCGTGAAGAGTGGTATTTGCGGCATAAAATATTCAAACGTTAAACTCACATCAACCCGTTTAACATATTGTTTATCATATCGCCGTTCAATATGCCGGCAACCGTTTCGGCAAAAGCGCCTTTATCGGCTATCATATAAAGCGGATTGTTATCGTAGATAAGATGCGAAAAAGGTGCGGCACTTAAAACTTCGTTGCTGTATTTAAACAAGCCGCTTCCGTTAACCACGCCGACTACCCAGAAAAAGCCTAAAACCAAAACGGCGCAAATCGCAAAATTAACTATTCCGCCGACGGTACTGTCTATAATTCTGAACCAAAGTGCTTTATGGCGAGCAAAATCGATAAATTGCGCCCACTTTTTTCCGACCCAAAGCATAAAAATATACAACGGAACGAATTGAACGACGCATACAACCGCGTAAGCCAAAATTAAACTTACGTTTTCGGGAGTTATCGCACTCATTCCGAACGTCGAGAGTAATCCGCTTAGTCCTTCGCCCGCACCGCTGAACGCAACAGCCATATCTTGCATCCATCCGAGCGGTCTATAAACGAAGTAAGCCAAAACAAAAGATATTCCCGCCGCGAGCACTATCCATAAAAGTGCCGTTATAAGCGTGAAAAAGGTGTTTATAAAGCCTTTTTTTATACCTCGATACAGCATAAACGCTATGAACGCTATAACGAGAACGTCTGCCACGTAATACATATTTTTTACCTGCCTGCGCGAAGATTATTAATCCGCGCGTGCGCGCGTTTACGCGCTACCTTAGTTATATTATAATCACAACGCGCCGTTTTGTCAATGTTTTTTGCCGTTTTTTGTATTTTTATATACTTTGCGGCGCCTTTTGCCATAAAATTATAAAAAATCGTTACGCTTTAGGCTTAAAAGTATCTTTAAGCGAAACGATTTCGCTTAATTCGAAGCCGTTTTCGGTTAAAACCTTCTTATAATATCCTATGCGCAAAAGCTGAAAACTTTCACCGCCGTTAACTTCGCTTAAATATTTTTCCGCTTTACATTCGAAGCTATGAACGCTGTCGTAGTTCAAACGCTCGTTGAAATCCTGTCCGGAAAACTCGGCGTCGTTTAAAAGCCTTTCGTATTTTTTAAGCGTAACGCTTTCGCAATCGCGCGCGTTAACCCACTGAATCGTGCCTTTAACCTTCATTCCGCTGCTGTCGCTTCCGCTGCGCGATTCGGGCAAATAAGTGCAATGAAGTGCGGCTATAGCACCGTTATCGGCATATTCGACGCTTTCGCATTTAATTATATATGCGTTTTTAAGGCGAACATAACCGCCCATTTTCAGCCTAAAATATTTAGGCGGCGGGTCGAGCGAAAAGTCTTCGCCCGAAATATAAAGCTCGTTGGAAAAACTGATTTTTCGAACGGGCGAATTTTCGGTTTGAGGCATGGTTTCGAAATCTAAAAACTCGCTTCCGTTATAATTATCGATAATCACCTTAATCGGTTCTACAACCGCCATCGCGCGCTCTGCGTGCTCGTTTAAATAAGAACGAACGAAATAATCGAGATATTCCGCCTCTATTTCGGAATTGGCTTTTGCCACGCCGACCGCTTCGCAGAAGTTTTTAAGCGCTTCGGCGGGAATTCCGCGGGCGCGAAGCCCCGTGAGCGTGGGCATACGCGGATCGTCCCAACCGCTGACTGCTCCGTCTTCGACTAATTTTTTAAGATAACGCTTACTCATAACGGTGTTCGTTACGTTAAGACGAGCAAATTCTATCTGGCGAGGCTTGTGTTCCACACCGGTGTTTTCGATAACCCAATTGTAAAGCGGGCGATGGTCTTCGAATTCGAGAGTGCAAAGCGAATGAGTAACCCCTTGCATCGAATCACATATGGGATGAGCGAAATCGTACATGGGATAAATGCACCACTTATTGCCCGTTCTGTGATGCTCCGCGTGCAAAACGCGATAAATAACGGGGTCGCGCATGTTGATATTGGGCGACGCCATATCTATTTTAGCGCGCAAAACCTTT
Organism: uncultured Acidiphilium sp.; assembly: GCA_964573495.1. Taxonomy (GTDB): domain Bacteria; phylum Bacillota; class Clostridia; order Christensenellales; family Borkfalkiaceae; genus HGM11416. The sequence continues at coordinate 6,161 of CAZNKA010000063.1, forward strand.
TCGCCGTCGGCATATTTTCCCGCAGCCATTTCCTCGAAAAGCTTAAGGCTTTCGTCTACGGAACGATCGCGATAAGGGCTGTTTTTGCCGGGTTCGGTGAGCGTGCCGCGCGTTTCTCTAATTTGGTCGGCAGTTAAATCACAAACGTAAGCTTTGCCGTCTTTTATGAGTTTTATCGCAAGCGAATAGATAACGTCGAAAAAGTCGGAGGCGTAATGCATTTCGAACCAGTTAAAGCCGAGCCATTTAATATCCGCTTTTATAGCGTCTACGAATTCGGTTTTTTCTTTAGAGGGGTTGGTGTCGTCGAAAAACAAATTGCACTTCCCGCCGTATTTTTTTGCCGTGCCGAAATTTAAGCACAGCGATTTCGCATGCCCTATGTGTAAATATCCGTTAGGCTCCGGCGGAAAACGAGTATGCACCTCGCCAACCTTTCCTTCGGCAAGTTCTTCGTTGATAATGTCTTCGATAAAATTCTTTGCTTCTTCCATAAAATTTATCCTTAAGCGTTTTGTTTTTTTAAATTTTTTGCCTTGTTTTTTAAAGGCGTTTTATTGATTTTAGCGCGAATCCTGCCCGACGATTTTACCGCGATTTTTTTAACGAAACACGCGCTAACGGGCTTATAGCCGCACTTTTTATATTTCTTTAAGCTTTGAAACGGTTTTATCGAAATACCCCGGAAGCGGACATTCGAAAGTTAACCGCTCGCCGCTTTTCGGGTGAGTAAAGCTGATTTTATAAGCATGCAATAGCTGACCGTTTAAATCGAACGGGCACTTTTTGGGGCCGTAAACTTTATCGCCGACCACGGGGCAACCCAAAAATTTTGAATGAACCCTTATTTGATGCGTTCTGCCCGTCCAAAGCGAAAATTCGCACAAAGTGTAGCCTTCGAAGCGTTTGATTACTTTATAATCCGTAATCGCCCTACGCCCTTTTCCCTTATCGTTTGCGGCAAAAGCAGTTCTGTCCTTATCGCTTCGAGCAATATAATTATCAACGCGCCCTTCGTCGTTTTTAAGCTTTCCGTGCAAAAGCGCGAGATAATAGCGCTTACACGTCTTTTTTTCTATTTGTTCGGCAAGGCTTAGATGAGCCGCGTCGTTTTTTGCCACCAACAAAAGCCCCGATGTATCTTTATCGATGCGGTGAACTATACCCGGGCGCAAAACGCCGTTTATTCCGCTTAATTTATCCAAAGAATACAAAAGCGCGTTGACCAAAGTATCGTCGCCGGTGCCGTTACCCGCATGAACGGTAAGCCCTTGAGGCTTGTTTATAACGGCTAAGTCGTCGTCTTGATAAATTATGTC
>CAZNKA010000064.1:0-7454 GCA_964573495.1 uncultured Acidiphilium sp.
TTCTTCTCATAAAACTCGTTAAGCTCCGCAAAAATTTTAAAAGCACCCGCGCCGCTCTTTCCCGCAGAATATCCGAACAAATGCGGCTCTCCGTTTAAAAAAACCAAAGCCGAAACGCAGTCCTCTTCGTTTTCGGGCAAAGCTTCGCCTAGCTTAAAGTTTTCTTCGTTTTTATCAAAAACGAACTCGAAAGACTTTTGCTTAAAATCGTTTTTTTGCCGACCGATATCAAACGCTCGCGTTTGACCGAGTACCGAAAAACAAATTTCCGCGTTTGAAAAATCGAAATCGTTTATAAACGTAAGCTTTATAACGACTTCGTTTTTATTAAAAAAGCAATTTAAAAACGCGCGCGCCTCGCCGTTAAAATCAGCCGCAGTTTGAGCCTTTTTACCCGAACATTCTTTTAAAACAAGCGTACGCTTGCAAACAACGCTCATATAAGAGCACCGCTCCGTTCGATATATTATATTACGAACCCTTGCGAAATATTTTAAAAACTTAAAAAACTTTTTGTCGATTTTTGTAATTTTTTATTTTTAAAAAACAAAACGTTTTGCTGAAACTTTACTTTTTGCAAATAAAAAGTGCCGCTATAAGTCGATTATCGGCACTTTCGATTAATTTTTAATTAAAAAATCGGCACTTCGACAGACATGACCGAAGAGCCGAAAGCATTTAATTTTTAAAGCACTTTTCCGCTTCTTATCATGCTTAAAACACGCGAATAAACCTCGCTGCTATTATCCAAGCCGCAAAGCTCGGTTAAAACGCCTTCGTAGCCTTTTTTCTCCAAAATTTTATTCCATTCCACTTCTTCGGCGGGGGTGTAAAGCAGCGCGGCGGCAAGCGTTTTTTCTAAAACCGAACTATCTTTACCGTATTTTATTTCGAGCAAAAGAGGCGCGACGATGCGTTCGGCACGCGTGATTTTTCGTTGAGGTTCGCGCGCATTGCGGGCAACGGTATCGACTAAAGTTTTATCCGTAAACTTATCGCGCGATAAAAGAGCGAACTCTTTTTGATCGTTTTTTTCGTAGCCGTATTCCGCGCAAATACATTCGTTTATAATTTCGTAATTTTTATCGAGCAAGCTTAAAATTTCGCTATCGTTGGCGGCGTCGGAATAAACAGAATACCCCTTAAGCGCGCCGAGATAAGCTATTATACAGCTCGCGCTGTTATAAGTGTAAAGCTTTCTATCCAAAAAACCGCCGAAATTTTTAATCGGTTTAATGCCGAAAAGGTCGGGTTGAACGCAAAAAACGTCGCCGTCGAACTGCAAATAAGGGTACCATTCCGAATTTATATCCACACTGCCTTTTTGTTTTTCGATAGTAGTGCAAAAAACGGTGGATTCCGCTATTTTAACACCGTTTATATCCATTGAGGCGGCAAGCTTTGCGGCGGGTTTAGAAGCGTTTTCGCAAACGATTATTCTGTTTTCGGGCGAAACGAAGTTTTTAAGCTTTAAGCCTACGTCTTCCAAATTTGTTCCGCCGACCGAAACGAAAATACACTCCGCCCCGTAAAAATCTGCTTCGCTAACCCCGTCCCATGTAACCGCCTTTGAAAACTTAACGCTGACAGACGGTTTTTTATTGCCGAAAAAATCGATTTCGACTTGTTTTTTTCTATTCAACTCGTCAATTAACGCTTGATTTTTATCAATAAAAACTATATCGTTGCCGTTTAAAAGGCGAGCCAAAAAGCCCCTACCCGTTTTTCCGGCGCCGATTACAACGACTTTACTCATTTGAGCCACCCCCACTCTTTAATTAACGCGATTTTTTGCTTAATCAACGAGCCCAGCTCGCTTTGAGGAGCAACCGAACAAACTTTAGTTAAAACGGCATCTATCCCCTCGCTTTCGCGCAAAGTTTTAAGCTGAACGGCAAATTCGTCCGAAGGTTGCTCGTAAAAAACGGCGCAAGCGATCGCAACGGCCAAATTTTCGGGCTTAACGCCGTAATCCAAGCAAAGGCGCGCAGAACCGACCAAGCGATCGTCTTTGCCGAGTTTTCGCATCGGATCGCGCGCGTTCCGTTCGATATAATCTACGATATTTTCGTCTTGCAATTTATTAAGCGAAGTGCGGGTAAAAGCCCATTGTTCTTCGAACGGATAGTTATGTTTTTTAGAAAGAGCGGTTGCCGTTTCGGTGTAAACACCGTCTAAAAGCTTTAAAATGCGCTCGTCGTGCGCGGCATCCGCGATATATTTATATCCCAACAGCGCGCCCACGTAAGAAGTGGTGCCGTTCGCCGCGTTGTAAGTGTAAAACTTTCTTTCTAAAAAGCCGGTAAATTCGTAAATGGGCTTTAAACAAATCATACCTTTAGGCATTTCGGCTTTTATGCGGCTTGCATCGAACGGAAATTCCCAAAAGTTTTGCACGTTGACGACGAGCGGATCTTTTGCGAGCATATCGGGCGTGGCTTCTATTGCGGAGCGCATTATGACTGCTTCGGTTATGCCCACGCTATTTTCAAAAAATTCGCGATGCTTTTCGCTTATACCTTCGGCTATTCCGCTTTTTAAAATATCGGCGGGGAGCTTCCAGTTTTCGCACGTGACTATATTAAGCGGCTTGGGATTGATTTCCGCGCGGCGTTCTATTCCTTTAATCAAAAACGGAACTATTCCGCCCAAGTTTTTACCGCCTACCGCGTCGAAAACGCAGTCCGCCGCGGCTATTGCGTCGGCTATTTCGCTTTCTTGAGAGAATTTAAGCGCTTTAGCCCCGGTTACCACCGTGTTTTTCGAGCTATCGCCCAAAACGTTAACCAAATATTGCTTTCTTTCGTTGATTAAATCGACCAAAGAATCGACCTTTTCGACGAAAGTGAACTCTATTCCGCTTTCGAACAGCAAGTGTCCGACGAACCCGCGGGCTATTTTACCCGCGCCGAATATTACGCAACTCATTTTATTGTTCTCCTTATTCGATTGAATTGAATTTTTTAAACGTACCCTTTAAATCGGAATACAAATCTTTATAAATTTCGAAACGCTTTAACAATTTTTCGCGATAGCGCCCGCTAGGCTGCACGGCGTTTAAAAAACGTACCTCGTGCAAAATCGCCCGACGCATATCTTTCCGATAACCTAAACCGACCATCGCGAGCATGCACGCGCCCAAAGCCGAAACGTCGTTTTCGGCAACGCAAACTACGGAACAATCGAAAAGCTCGGCTTTTATTTCGCTCATAAGCGAATTGCGAGCAGAGCCGCCGCCGCAAATAAGCCTTTCGGGCTTAGGCATTTTCATATCCGAAGCTATATCGAACAAACTGAAAACCACTCCTTCCAAAACGGAATAAGCCAATTGCCGTTTATCCGTTCGCGCGCCGATGCCGAAAAAGGTTCCGCGCGCGTTTTCGTCATAGATAGGCGCGCGTTCTCCGTTTAAGTAAGGCAAAAACACGGGCGGATTGCCTTCGAGCATGCCATCGATCGTTAAGCCTTCTGTTCCGAAATTATTTATCGCGAAATCGCAGCAAACGCCGCTCGACTTAGTTCCGCCGTAACTGCAATAACCGTTAAAATACTTACCGCTTACGCTTGCGGAATTTTCGATTTTATCCGAAATGAAGCCCAAATGTTCACTGGTGCCGGAAAGGTCGAACGCACCGCCTGTCTCGTACGCCCCCATACCGAAAAGCCCGGCAAAAAAATCGTTGCAGCCCGCGTATATCGGAAGCCCCGTCTTTAAAGGATAAGTTTTGCTTGCCGACGGCGTAACTACGCCCACCTCGGCTAACGGAGAAACACTTTCCGGCAGAGAGCAAGTTATTCCCAAATCGCGCAAAAGCCCGTCCGCGCGCGTTTCCGTTTGCAAATTAACCAACCCGCGAAGCGAATAATAATCCGTGACCGAGTTGCCGGTAAGCTCGCGAATAAAATAATCTTTAGGCTGTAAAACTTCGCATTTGCCATACTTTTTTTGAATATATAAAAGCCGCGGCAAAGGGTAAGAAATTATATCGGGGTGATTCATTCCGATTTCGCTTAAAAAGCGACTGCTCGGAATCGTTTTTTTAATTTCCGCAAGTTCTTCGTGCCCCGCGGAAGACTGCCAGCCTATTACGTCTTTATCGTTTACGATATAGGTGCCTACTTGCGACGAAAAAGCCACTGCCGCAAGAGTTCCGCCGCGTTCCGCCGTTATTTCGGCAAGTTCGGATAACAACTCGATTATCGCACTCCGCCAGCCTTCGATTCCGAGCTTGGCGTAAGTGCGCTTTGCTTTCACGGTATCGCCCGACTTATCGCGTGCCAAACCTTTTACCGAAGAAGTTCCTATATCTATTCCTAAAAAATACTCGCGCATGTCAATCTTCGAAGGCAAAAACAGCTTTAACGAAACCTTCGGGGCGATTGCGCGCGTCGTCTAACGCCTTTTGAAAATCGTCCAAACGCAATTTTTCGCTTATTAGCGGCGCCATATCGACTTGTTTTTCGAGCATCATGGCAATCGCTTTTTTGTGCTGATTCCAGTTATTTCCCGCGCCCACGACGTGCAAATTATTCACGTGAATATCGTCTATTCTGATATTCATGGTCTTTCCCCTGCCGTAACCCGCCAAAGCTACGTACCCGCCTTTTTTGCAGAGTTTTAGGCTGTTTTGAATACATTCTTCTATGCCGGTGGCTTCTATTATATAGTCGGTGCCATCGGGGTGATGTTTTTTCATAGCCGAAAACAAATCTTCTTCACGAGTGGCTACGGTAGCGTAAGCCCCGAGCTTTTTGGCTATTTGCAAACGCTTAGAACTCGTTGCGACGACGACTATTTTACGCATACCTATCGCGCGTGCGACAGCCAAACAACACAAACCTATACTCCCCGCGCCGTAAATCAAACACGTTCCGCCGTATTCGGGCTTAAGTTTTTCCCAAGTACCCAAAGCGACGCCTAAAGGCTCTGCCAACGCGGCTTGCTCGAAAGGCAAATCGCCTATATCGACCAGTCCGCCGACCGGCACGTCTATATATTCGGCGTAAGCCCCGTTCCGCTTGAAACCTATTTCTTCGAATTCGGGGCAATAGCGCCAATTGCCGCTACGACAAGCTTCGCAAACCCCGCACGTTACGTCGTTAGACCCGGTTACGCGCTTGCCTACCCAGCTCGCGTATTTTTCGTTTGCCACTTCGGTAACGACGCCCGACCATTCATGCCCCGGCGTTAGCGGGTATTTTGCGGGAATGTTTCCGTCTACCACTTCTAAGTCGGTTGCGCAAACGGCGGCGGCTTTAACTTTAATTCTTGCAAAATTTTTTTCGAGCGGGGCAAGTTCGCGCTCGCCTAAAACGACTTTTTTAGGTTCTTTTATAATAACGCACTTCATTTTTTTAGTTTCCTTTTAGTTTTTATATTTGACATTTTATTCGTTTTTTTCTTCGCACTTTTGCGTTTTTTTAACGCAAAAATGCCGATAATCGACTTATAGGCGCACTTTTTATTTTTAACAGTCAGCCAGAACTTCTAAACTTTTAACTGCCGACTTCATCGATTGCGCAGCCACGCCGAACGCAGCCGAAAGCGAAACGTCGACCTCGACTTTTACTCCCAAATCCGAAAGTCCGTTTAAAAGCGGAGCGGAAAATTCGGAATATTCGAAAGCGCGCCCCGTTAAAACCAACACTTGCGGACGGAAAAGCACGCAAGCGTTAAACAGCGCGCTTTTTAGCGAAACCACCCCTTCTTTAAAGCAATCGGACGAAAAACTTTGCTCGAAGGGCTTACCCGTTTTTTGGCTTATACCGCGAATGGAAGCAACGTCTTCGAGCAACTCGCCGGAAGCGGTTATTATATGTCCGAGCTCTAAGCGATCGGTATCGTCTAACAGCTTATAATCTTGCGAAACAGCCATTCCCACACCTTCGTCCACGCGAACGAGCACGCAATCTTTATGCTTTTTTTTGCAAAGATGCGCCATTAGCATGCAGCGCGGGTCGTGAGCGAGATAAACCGGCAAATCGAAAGCCGCGCAAAAACGTTCTTTTAGATTGCAAGGTTGCCAATCCATTCGCGGAAAGCGCAAAGACAAGCCCTCTTTGCCGTTAACCGCGCCTTGAACGGCAATACCCAAACTAAGCGTTTTATACTTGCCCGCGCACCAATCGAGCGCGCGATTGCAAAGTTCTTCGGCAAGATTTAAAGCTTGCTCTTGATTTTCGGCTGTGAAAGGCTGAAAAAACGTTTGTTTTACGGATAAATCCAAGCCCACAACCTCGGCTTTAAGGCCCGAACGGTTTATATCGACGCCGACGCTGACCACGTTTCCGTTTAAAACGAGCGCGTAAGTAGCCCTACCCACGCCCGAATTCGTTATTTTTCGTTCCTTTATATACTCTTTTTCTAAAAGATAAGCTACGTTGGCGGAAACGGTGCCCCAACTAAATCCGGTTTCGAACTCTATTTCGCGCCGAGTGGTTTCGCCCCGTTCTAGAATAAAAGCGAATATATCCGCGGCGGTATTACGCTTTAATTTGTCTTGCGTTATGTATTTTTTCATTCTAACGCTCCTTTCCGTTGACAATTATATCAAGATTTGATATTATTGTCAATGATATTTAGCCGTACTCGGAGGATTATATGAAAAATTTAGCAGCCGACCTTTTAAAAACCGAACTTACGCAAGCGCAAACGGGGCTTTGGTATTTAGGGCAAGAAGGGTTCGTTATAAAGCACGCGAACGATTTTTTGGCGGTAGACCCTTATTTATCTGACTACGTAGATAAAAATTGTTGCGAATTCGTTAAATGGAAGCGGTTATACCCTGCGCCCGTCAAGCCCGAAAAGCTGAATTTTTTAAGCGCGGTTTTATGCACGCATTCGCACTTCGACCACGCGGATCCGTGGACGTTGCCTAAAATAGCGGAAGTTAACCCGCAAACGAAATTCGTTATTCCCGCCCCCGAAGTAAAAACGATTTGCTCTTACGGAATAAAACCCGAAAACGTAATTCCGGCAATCGCGGGAAAATTAATTAAAATAGGCGGGTTTTCGATAACTCCCGTGCCCGCCGCGCACGAAGTTTTTCACACCGACGAAAACGGCTTTTTTAAGGAATTGGGATATATAATCGACGACGGAAAAAACAGAATTTTCCACGCGGGCGATATGTGTATGGATAAAGCACTACCCGAACTTTTAAAACGCATAGACATTGCGATTTTGCCGATAAACGGCAGGGATTATTTTCGCAACGCAAACGATATTATAGGCAATTTCGATTGCCGCGAAGCGATAACGCTTGCAAAAATTACTAAAGCCGAGCTTTTAATCCCCGTCCACCACGACTTATATGCGGTGAACGGCGTGAACCCCGCCGCTTTCGTTGACCAGCTTAACAGTATAAATAAAACCCAGGGCTACCATATATTTACCCCGGGCGAAAAATATATATTCGTTAAGTAATTTAACGATAAACCATCCGCGCCGCGTC
>CAZNKA010000065.1:0-7374 GCA_964573495.1 uncultured Acidiphilium sp.
GCTATCACGGCGCGGGTGCGATAAACGAAATCCCCGCGGAAATTAAGGGGCGCGGTATTAAAAAAGTTTTCGTTTGCTCCGACCCGGATCTCGTTAAATTCGGCGTTACCAAAAAAGTTTTAGACGTTTTGGAAAGCGCGGGAATAGCTTATTCGCTTTATTCGGATATAAAGCCCAACCCCACTATCGAAAACGTTCAATCCGGCGTAAGCGCGTTCAAAGCTGCCGAAGCAGACGGAATAGTTGCTATCGGTGGCGGTTCTTCGATGGACACCGCTAAAGCCGTAGGCATAATAATCGCGAACCCCGAATTCGCGGACGTTCGCTCGCTCGAAGGCGTTGCGCCCACTAAAAAACCCTGCGTTCCCATCATCGCAGTTCCCACCACTGCCGGAACCGCTGCGGAAGTTACCATCAACTACGTTATAACCGATACCGAGAAAAAACGTAAATTCGTTTGCGTCGACGTTCACGATATCCCCGTAGTCGCCGTAGTAGACCCCGATATGATGTCTACCATGCCCAAAGGGCTTACCGCCGCTACCGGTATGGACGCGTTAACCCACGCCATCGAAGGTTATATAACCAAAGGCGCTTGGGAAATGACCGATATGTTCCACTTAAAGGCTATCGAAATCATCTCCAGAAGCCTTCGCGGCGCAGTTGCCAACACTAAAGAAGGCAGAGAAGGCATGGCTTTAGGTCAATACGTCGCGGGCATGGGCTTCTCTAACGTAGGTTTGGGCATTGTTCACTCTATGGCTCACGCTTTGGGTGCCGTTTACGATACCCCCCACGGCGTTGCAAACGCTATACTTCTTCCCACCGTTATGGAATACAACGCTGAAGCTACCGGCGAAAAATATCGCGAAATAGCTAAGGCTATGGGCGTTGAAGGAACCGACAAAATGACCGTTGCCGAATACAGAAAGGCTGCCGTAGACGCAGTTCGTCAACTTTCTAAAGACGTAGGAATTCCCCAAGACCTTAAGGCTATCGTCAAAGACGAAGACGTAGATTTCCTTTCTCAATCCGCTATGGACGACGCTTGCCGCCCCGGCAACCCCAAGGATCCTACCTTAGAAGATATCAAAGCGCTTTATCGTTCGCTTATGTAATATAACCGCATAACAAGTAAATAAATTAAAAATAGAGCTACCGCATAATTTTAAAAATTTTGTGGTAGCTTTGTTTTTGAATTCAGAAAAGATATTTTATAAAAATTAAAAAACACTTGACAAAATTGGCAAGTAATGATAAAATATGGATAGGGATGGTTGTATCCTAATATTTTCTGATTTGTAATATAATGGGAGATGCAGTCCAATGTTTTATTCAATCAAATTATTAATCTTTTATGCTAGAGGTGGTTTATTATGAAAATAAAAAAATTAACTTTAATAAGCATTTTTGTTATATGTTTAATATTTTTTGGATTAAACGGTTGTTCGGCAGATAATAATTCGTCCAAGGCAGATGATAATTCACCTCCTTCGACTTCTTCGTTTTATAGCAGCGATTCCAACGGCAGCATGGTATACGCTTATTCGACAACGGAATATAGCGGAAAAATCGTGTTTAACAACGGACATTTTTATTTTCAAAACACCGAAGAAAATATTTATACCCAAATCAAAGAGAGCACGGATATTTCGCGTTTGTTTACAAAAGAAAAAGCTTCCGTTGCCGACTTAAATGACGGAATGTTGGCTTTTGCCGATATTGTTACCGACGTTAATCCGTCTATAAAAGCAGTAGATTGCGCTTTAGGCGATCTAACGGCTTTACGTATTAATAATTAAAGGAGAATTTGTTGTGAAAAAATTATTAATTGTGATGGTGGGGCTTGTTTTTGCATTTAGCTCAAATATTATACCTACTCAAGCCATTTCCATTGATAATCACTTAGAACCTGAAACTGATATAACCGAAATAATATATAATGAAAACATCCTTTTAGATGCCTCGACTTTAATCCCTGATGAAAATTTACTTTCTCAACCGCGCGAAATTGAACTTCCAACAGCAAGAGCAGAGTGGAATATGGTTAAGAAAAATTTAAACACTGGTACCCTAAATTTTTTCTATTTTGATGAAACATCAACATCATCTAATACAAGAACAACGAGTTCAAATTCTTATGTAAAAACTTATGCAGATTCATTTGGCAATGTTTCTTTATACACAGACCCTTATATCCCGTCAAGCGTACAAAATAATCCTACTACAAGAACTATAATCGGAACAGATGAAAGAACTAAGGTAGAAAACCCGTCACAATGGCCGTATTCTGCTACTGGATATATATTAACAACCTTTAATAACGTATTGAACGCTTCTACAGGAAATTATGTTACACTAAATTATATAGGTTCAGCTTTTTTGGAAGGACCTAATCTAATGGTCACCGCCGGACATTGTTTGTTCGGTGATGTTACAAACGACGGTGATTTTCAAGATAATCTATTTAACCCAAGATTTCCCGATCGCATAAGGTTTTATCCCGCAAAAAATGGCAGCTCTACCCCTTTTGGCTATGTGGAAGTAACTGAAATCCATTTAGAAAAAAGTTATTATACTAACAGTGAAAACGATTGGGGATGCTGTTTATTAGCTTCCAATATTGGCAATTCAACAGGTTGGTATGGAAAAATAAGCAATTATTACGTTTACGGCAAACAAGTAAGCACTTGGGGCTATCCCGGCGATAAAAACGGAGAAATGTGGAAAGCAACGGGTACACTTATCGGCTATGAAAGTAATACAAACAATTATCGATACAATATGGATACAGTAAGCGGACAAAGCGGTTCTCCCGTATACGTCTCTTTAGATACAGGGGACTACGTTTGCGGCATACATACATATAGCAATACATCATACAATGGTGGGGCAAGAATAGATAGTTTTATGTTTGCATATTTAAATTATCTTTATTTTTCAACAAGTTCATAACCAACGAATTGCTTTTTTCTCTCCATTATTTTACAATAAATATCTTTTTCAAAAAAGAACAATCGGCAAAAACACATAAATATTATGATTGAATGATAAACGATAAAGTGAGGGGCTCGCGTTAATGCGTGAGCCCCTTTTCTTACGCGGGAACGCCCTCTTCCGCGGCTTTTTTTATAAGCTTGCGTAAGTTTTCGTTGAGTTTTTTAGCTTGCTTTTCGGTTGAAAAATCACCCGTTTTCAACGAGAACATCAAATCGTTTATAAATTCGCGGTCCGTTTCGGAAAGCGGCTGTTTTTTAAGCCTTTCGCATAGCGATAAAACGTAGCTTATGTTTAAATCGGGAAAACGTGCGTCGTTTTTTTTATCTTTTTCGGCGCATTTTAAAAATTTAATCGCAGAAGAATTATATTCTTCGGGCTGTTCGCAAATCTTTATATATTCCGAACGCTTTAAGTCGGACTTTTTTTCTTCATTTTTATCCAAACTTAAAAGAAGCGAATTTTCCGCCGCGATTATTATATAAAGCAAGCCTAGCACGCAAAATTTTAAAAAACAAAAGCAATAAGCTTCGGCTAAAGTTTTAAAATATTTTCCGCTAAAATTAAGCTCGCATAAGCAAACGGCTACGTCCGCGAAAAAACACAACGCGAAAAACGCCAAAACTCCGCGTGGCGATTTTTTGCGCGTTTTTTTAAAACAGACCCTTAAAAAAAGCGCGACCGCTCCTATAAAAACGGCAAATAAAAATATGCCGAAAGATATATAATATAAATTATATTTTACCGCAAAAACTCTTAAATAAGGCACTGTTTTTTGCTCGTAAAAAGTTATTGCGTCATTAAAAAAATCAATCATTCGCCCCGACTCCCGAAAAAACTTTTATTCGCTTTTAATTTTCAGCATAACGCTGCCCTGCGCGGCGCCGCACAAGGGGCAAGTATCCCAAGCTTTATCGGACGTTGCTTCGTAGCCGCACGCAAGGCACTTCCATTTTACTTTTTTATCCTTTTTATACATAGTGTCTTCTGCAAGTTGCGAGTGAAGTTCGCTAAACAGCTTATAGTGGCAACTTTCGACTTGTATTACGTTTTTATAAAGCTCGGCTATTTCCGTAAATCCTTCATCTAAAGCGGTTTTCATAAACTGCGGATATATGATTTTGAATTCGTTTTGCTCGTCTTCGGCGGCTAAAGCCAAGTTTTCGGTTAAATTCCACTTTTCTTTAAAAGGATAACCGCTGCAAATTTCAATATTTTCTATCGTGTTTTTGCTTGCCTTTTGAATAAACGTATAAAACATGCGCGCGTGGTTGAATTCGTTGTAAATTACTTTATCGACGAGCTGCGCGAGTGCCTCCAGACCTTGATTTCTGGCGCCGTATTCGATAAATTTATAGCGGGTTTGCGCTTGACATTCGCCCGCGTATGAAACCGCCAAATTTTTATAAGTTTTGCTTTTAATAAGTTCCATAAAAAATAACCTCCGCGTTAATTTTTGCACGCGAAGGTCTTTTTTATACTTTTTTTGTTTTTTTATTTTTTTATCGGTTTACTCTTTTATCAATCGTCCGAGCGGAGCGCTTTTACGGGGTTCTTTTTGGAAGCCATAAGCGACGGAATAAAGCCGGAAATTAAAGTTATAACTATACTTACGCAAATCAATATAATCGCGTGCAAAGGCGAAAGCGCAACCAGCCCTACGAAACCCGTATATCTTTGCAAAATAGAGTTGAAAGGCAATTGCAAAATAAGCGCGATAATTATGCCCAGCACGCCCGAAAACGCGCCGATTATAATCGTTTCGGCATTAAATACGCCTAAAACGTCTACTTTGCGGGCGCCGATGGCGCGCAATATTCCTATCTCGCGCGTGCGCTCTAACACCGAAACGTAAGTTATAACGGCTATCATTATGGCGGCGACGAACAAAGATATGGCGGTAAGAGCCAAAAGTATGGTGGTTATGGTATCGACGAAAGTTTGCAAAACGTCGAAAACGGTTCCCACTAAATCGGTCGCGTAAATTTTCTGCTCGTCTGCCTTGTTTTCGTTATATTCGGCTATATATTTTTTTATGGCGGACTTGCCTTCGAAATCGCTTGCGTAAAAATAAACGGCGACCGGAGTTTCGGCATAGCCCAGCGTTTTTAACGAGCTTTTTAGCTCCGCTTCGCTTAAATAGCCGTCCTTTTTTAAAACGTTGCGATAAGGTTTTTCTTCATTACCGCCTTGAGGATTTTTCTGTTCGTCAAGCTGCGCTTGAACTACTTTGGAATTTTTGCAATTGTCATTATAGTATTCGCTGAGCGCGGAAGTATATCCGATAGGATAAATACCCATGCAACCCGTCGTCGATTTATCGTTAAGGCGCAAAATTCCCACGATTTTTAATGTTAAAGTATCCTCTTCTTTGCCGTTATAACATTCGACGTTACCGAAGCCTAACGCGGAAACGTAGTTGTAAATTTCTTGAGCGGGAATCGCTCCGTATTTGTTTATAAGCTGATTTTTTAAGGATTGTGTTTGCTTTTCGTAAACGTCCTCTTCGTTTTTTACGTAAAGCCCGTCGTTTAATCCGAGCGCGAAAGTCGTGTAACTCGAAGTTCCTAAAAAGGTTTTACAGTCGTATTCGTTAATTATATACTCGCCGTCCGAATTTTTTTCGGTCGCGTTGAGATCCAATAAAAACGCAACCAGCATCATATCCGAAATGCCGTTGTTTTTATCCAAAACGAGGCAAAGCTCGTTTGCTTTTTGGGGATAATCGCCCGCAATCAGGTCGTATTGCGAAAGAACGAATTCTTCGTCGCCGGGAAGTTCTTTAAAATATTGCCCCGCGTCTACCTTAGGATAAGAAACGTTAATTTCATCCAAACCGAAAGCCTGTACTTTCGTGTTGTTTTTTTTAAGTTCGGTTAAATCGAATTTCGCAACGCTCTTATAAATGTTCATTTTCGTGCCGTAATCGAAAGTGACTTTTCGCACGGAATCGCTTAATTTGCTTTCGGCAGCGGCGGCATAAGATGCAAACTCGGGCGTTATTTCGTTTTTGATAGTCGCGCTTGCGAGCTTGGTTATAAGGTGATTTACGAAAATTTTATTATCGCTTTTGCCGCCCGAACTTTGATAGTTCGAACTGTCCGTTATTATGGAAATGTAAGATTCGTAGTCGGCGGTGGTCGAAGTTTTTACGGTAAGCGGGTACGCGGAAAGAGCGTCGTTTTGGGTTTTATCCAAAAAGGTATTAAGTCCGTTAAAAAGCGCCAGCACGAGCGCAAGCCCTACTATACCTACCGAACACGCGAAGGCGGTTAGCGAAGTGCGCACTTTTTTTGTCGTAAGATTTTTAAAGCTTAACCCCAAAGCGACCGAAAAGCGCATCGAAGTTTTCGCTTTTTTGCCGTCGCGCTTAGTTTTGCGCTCGTCGTTTTTTTGTTTTTTCACCCCGCCGTTTTTATCGCTTTTTTGTGCCAAAGTGCCGTTAACGGGCTTATAGGCGGATTTTTTGTTTTTATCTGAACTTTTCTCGCCAGAATACGGATTGCTGTCCGACACGACTTTGCCTTCGGATAAACGAATCGTTCTGGTTGCGTAAGCGGCGGCTAAAGCGTCGTTATGCGTAACGGCTATAACGAGCCGCGTTTTTGAAATTTCTTTTAAGATATCCATTATCTGCGTGCCGTTTTTGCCGTCCAATGCACCGGTCGGTTCATCAGCCAAAATTATATCCGGCTCGTTTACGATTGCGCGCGCTATGGCAACGCGCTGCATTTCGCCGCCCGAAAGCTCGCTCGGTTTTTTATGCAAATGTTCGCTGAGCCCTACTTTTTCGAGTGCGAACATTGCCTTACGTTTTCTTTGCAACCCGGTTTCGCCGCTTAAAGTTAACGCAAGCTCTACGTTTTCGAGCGCGGTTTGGTGAGCTATCAAATTGTAGCTCTGAAAAACGAAGCCTACGCGCTTGTTTCTATACGCGTCCCAATCGCTTTCGCGAAAGCCGTCTGCCGAAACGCCGTCGATATTAAAACTGCCGCCACTATATTTATCCAGCCCGCCGATTATATTTAAAAGCGTGGTTTTACCGCACCCGGACGGACCTAAAACGCAAACGAATTCGCTTTTTCTGAAATTTAAGCTTATTCCGCTTAACGCCGTAACCGAACGAGAGCCGTCGCTATAAGTTTTTTTGATATTTTTAAGTTCGAGCATATTTTTTTCTGTCCTCGTAAATCTTTTTTTCCAGCGCGCGAACGAGCTCCGTGTATAACGCGCCGAGCTGAACGCTTTCGCTTTCTTCGAAAACGCCGCGGCTTTTTAAAACTTCGTCTTCGTAAATGATAATATCTGCGTATTTTTCGTAAAGAACTTCGCGCTCGTTAAGCATTTCGTTTATATTTTCGAGCATATCGCCCTTAG
>CAZNKA010000066.1:0-3566 GCA_964573495.1 uncultured Acidiphilium sp.
TTTTAACGGATATGTGCGGCTATATATCGATTATCTCCACTTTCGCGAATTTATTGTTATTGCCTTTTTTGTCGCTCGTATATCAAATTTTGGCTGTAGCTTCGCTTTTGGGCATACCTTTTTATGCGCTCGGGGCGAGTGTCGGCGTAACGTCGGTCATAATGTTTTTACCGGACAACGCGCTGTCCGCCATAACGGCGTTGCTTACGGCTATCGATTTGGAAAAATTTGCCGTTCCGTTTATTTTCGGTTTTTCGGCGGTTTTCTATTATGCCGCGCTTATCGTTTTTTCGGACGCGGCAAACGTAAGCATTAAACGAAAAATCGCGCTTTGTTCAGCTTTTTTAATTGCGTTTTTTAAGTGCGCTTTTTAATGTTTTTTAAATTAACTGCTAAAAACAGGTCGTAAAAAAGAATTATCAAACAAATCGAGGTTTTGTATGAGAATCGAAGAATTAAAAAAATCGCTTGAAAGCGGATTTTCGCCCGTTTACGTCGTCGAAGGCGACGACGCGTATTTGCGCGAGCTCGCTCTGCGTAATTTAAAAAATAAATGCTTAGGCGACAGCGATATAGATTTTTGTTCGTTCGAAGGCTCCGAAATAAAAGCCAATCCCGAAATTTTAACTTCCGCGCTTATTCAATATCCGTTTTTATCGCCCAAAAGGCTTATTTGCGTGCGCGACTACGCGCCTTCCGCAACAGATTTAAAAAATAAAGCGTTAAGCGAGTATTTTTCAAATCCGTCGGATTTTTCGGTGCTGGTAATAATAAATTCGGTCCCGTGCGAAAATCTTAAAAAAATAGCGTGTGCGGAAGTAGTAGATTGTTCTAAGGCAAGTGCTAGCGTCCTCGAACGCTACGTAAGGGTTAGTTTGAAACGTCTAAACGTTTTCATTTCGGAGCAAAACGCGCGTTTGCTTGCCGAGTATTGCCTGAACGACATGACGCGTTTAAGCGGGGAGGTCGAAAAGCTTGCCGCTTATTGTGCCGAAAAAGGAGAGGTCACCGCTTCCGATATAGAAAATTTGGTAACGCGAGACACCGATTATCGCATTTACGAAATGACCGATAACCTTGCGCAAAAGCGGGTGAACGAGGCTTTGGATATATTAAACGATATGCTTCAAAAAAATAGCGAGCCGCAAAAGCTTTACACTTCGGTTTACTATTATTTCAGGAGGTTGTTTTTTTGCGCCGTTTCGGATAAAAGCACGGCTCAGCTCGCGCGCGAGTTGGGAGTAAAAGAGTATGCGGCTTCGAAAAGCGTGGCTTTGGCAAAAAAAATCGGCGCGCGCAAATTAAAAAACACGGTAAGCTCGTTCGAAAAATTCGATTCCGATTTTAAAAGCGGAAAACTTTCTATAAACGATGCGCTGTTTATATGCGTTTTTAAAATTTTAGTAGATTAAACTCGATTTTTTTGCGGAGATTTTAAATCGAAACGCTCGAAAAAGCCTTAAAAAGGGCAAAAACGGCTACGATCGATAAAAATTGATTAAAAAAAATTAATAAGCTTGCAAAAACGCTTTATTTTTACTCGCTTTTTATGTTATAATCTATCCGTCGGATTAATCAAAAACAAAGAAGTTAAAAAGCGTCGGGTTTTCGGCGCAAAAAAAACAGGTGAAAAATGGATCGTTCGTTAAGTTTGGGAATAGAAAGCTTTTTTAAGAACTTTAAAGCGGAATACGCAATCGAATTCGTAGGTCTGGCGGTTCTGTTTTATTTCGTGTTCGCAGTGCTCAGAAGTAATAACGCGCGTTCTATAAGCGTAGCGTTCTCTCTTTACGTTTTGGCTATGGCGTTAGTAAGTTATTTTGCAAAAATTCCGGCGGGAATTTCCTTAATTTTTCCGTTGGTTTTCGCAATAGCGGTGGTCGCACTTTTCGCAACCGAAATCAAGCGCGCGGTATGGAACAGCAAAAAAGGGCACGACGGCAAGCATCCGGACGGTGCGGCTCTGCACGATAACGCCAAGGAATGTATTAACGAAATAATCAAAGCCGTTCAAAATATGTCTAAAAACAACGTCGGCGCGATAATAATCTTATCTAATTCCAATATTCCTACCGGCATTTTGGATAGCGGCGTTTCGATAAATTCGGATATATCTTCACAGCTTATCGAAAGCATTTTCTTCCCCAAAACTCCGTTGCACGACGGAGCCATGATAATAAACGGCACCAAAATTCAGGTTGCGGGTTGCTTTTTACCTTTATCGCAAGAAACCAATCTGCCCAAAGAATTGGGAACTCGTCATCGTGCGGGCATCGGTATAACCGAAACAATCAACGTAACGTGTATAATCGTTTCGGAAGAAACGGGCGTTATTTCGGTAGCTCATGGCGGAAAGCTTAAACGCTATGCGGATACCGAAATGTTAAAAACCACGCTTAAATCTTTCTATTGGCAAGATATGATGAACTAATTGCTTGTTTTAAACGAATTTAAGGAGTGCATTATGAAAAAAAACGATTATAAACCTACTTCGAATAAATTTTTAAAGGCTTTGCCTTACGCGTTGCTGGCTATCGTGCTTGCGGCGGTTACGGTTATACTTATCAATATCGATTAAATAAAAAGCCGAAAAGAAACTCTTTTCGGCAAACAAAAAGGCTTTTCGTTTTTTTGCGAAAAGCCTTAACGCTTTTATTAAGTAAATACAACGCTAAAAATCGCAACGGTTAAAACAAATCAAAGTTTGCGTATAAGCCCCGTAACTTTGCCTAGCACGGCAACGTCGTTTAGTACGATGTCCGAAAGTGCGCTGTTTTCGGGGTGCAAAATAATTTTTCCGTCGCGCTTGAAAAAGCGTTTTACGGTCGCGCTGTCGTCGATTAAAGCAACTACTATATCGCCGTTATCCGCGCTTTCTTGTTTGCGGCAAATAATTTTATCTCCGTCGAAAATTCCTGCTTCTATCATACTGTCGCCCCGAACGCGCAGCATAAAAGAATTTTCGCCCGCGCCGGTAAATTCGGCGGGCAGCGGGTAATATCCGTCTAAATTTTCAACCGCCAAAATGGGAGTGCCTGCCGTAACCGTACCCACTAAAGGAACGGAAACGAAAGGCAAAGCTTCTTCGGTTAGCGATATGGCGCGGTTTCTGCCCGCGTCTTTGGTTATAATTCCGCTTTCTTCAAGCTTTTTTAAATAATAATGCACCGTTGCGGTAGACTTGATTTTTAAATCGCGCGCGATTTCGCGCACGGAGGGCGGATAGCCGTTTTCGTTTTGGAATTTTTTAACGTATTCGTGCACTGCGTCTAACTTACTTTGAATTTTACCCATTTGCCACCGTCCTTAAAAATTATGCGTCTACTACTATACAAACATATTCTAACAAAAAACTACAAAAAAATCAAACGTTTGTTCACATTTTTATAAAATTCGACGTTTTTTTTGCGAAGAAAATTTTTTTCGCGGGATTTAGGAGATTTTAAAATGAAAAAAGAAATAAAAAAAGGCGAAAAATGCGTTTTGTACGATAGAGATTGCAACGGTTGCGGCGAGTGCGAATTTTGCGATTTAGATCCGCTTAAAATTTGCGATAATTGCGGCAA
>CAZNKA010000066.1:3666-7341 GCA_964573495.1 uncultured Acidiphilium sp.
ATATTTTGCGCAAAAAAGCGTATTCGCAGTTTTTTTACAAACAAACTTAAAAAATTTTTTAAAAACTATTGAATTTTCGGCGAATATATTGTATAATAATCACAGAAAAAGTTTAAGGGGCGAAGTTTGTCCGTCGGAAAGATGTTCTGTCGGATAATAGTGAAAGGTTGCAAATGCCATAAGCATAACGCGCTTTTCCGAAACGTAAAATAACTATGGATAATTTACCCGTATATTTATTTCATCAAGGAACCAATTACCGGTCGTATGAATATTTCGGCAGTCGATTTGCTCGCCGCGGCGGAGAAGAAGGCGTTATTTTTCGCGTATACGCGGGCAAGGCTAAAAGCGTTTCGGTCGTAGGCGATTTTAACGATTGGGATAAAAACGCCAATCCGATGCGCAAAATATCCGAAAGCGGCATATTCGAAGCGTTTATCGCGGGGCTTAAGCAATACGATAACTATAAATACGCGGTAACCGGCGTTAAGGGTAAAACCGTTTTAAAAGCCGATCCGTTTGCTTTTCATGCGGAAACCACGCCCGGCACGGCTTCTAAAATATACGATTTAGGCGGCTATGAGTGGGGCGACGACGAATATATGCAAAAGCGCGAAAGCGTGGACGTATATTCTTCGCCCGTCAATATTTACGAAGTAAACTTAGGCAGTTGGATTAAAAAAGACAACGGCGACGTATATTCTTATCGCGAGCTTGCGAACAAGCTCGTTTCTTACGTAAAAAAGGCGGGTTACACGCATATA
The DNA here is from genome assembly GCA_964573495.1 of uncultured Acidiphilium sp. Taxonomy (GTDB): domain Bacteria; phylum Bacillota; class Clostridia; order Christensenellales; family Borkfalkiaceae; genus HGM11416. Next base: position 4,431 of record CAZNKA010000066.1, read on the forward strand.
GAGCTTATGCCTCTTACCGAGTTCCCTTTCGACGGAAGTTGGGGATATCAGGTAACGGGCTATTTTGCGATAACTTCGCGTTTCGGCACTCCGCACGATTTTATGTACTTCGTTGACCGTTGCCACAAAAACGGCATCGGCGTTATATTGGATTGGGTTCCCGCGCATTTTCCTAAAGACGAGCACGGGTTATATGAATTCGACGGTTCTTGCATGTACGAATATTCCGATCCTTTAATGCGCGAACATAAATCGTGGGGAACGCGAATTTTCGATTACGGAAAAACCGAAGTTCAATCCTTTTTAACTTCGTCGGCAACTTTCTTTTTTGATAAATATCACGTAGACGGCTTGCGCGTTGACGCGGTTGCTTCCATGCTTTATCTCGATTACGACAGAAAGCCCGGCGAATGGCGCCCCAACGAGGAAGGCGGCAATATAAACAAGCAAGCGGTAGCGTTTTTGCGCAAGGTCAACACCGCCGTTTTTGCCGATTTTAAGGGCGTTATGATGATAGCCGAAGAATCTACGGCTTTTCCGCTCGTTACGATGCCCGTATCTCACGGCGGTTTGGGCTTTAATTTTAAGTGGAACATGGGCTGGATGAACGACGCGCTTTCGTATATGCAAAGCGATCCGTATTTCAGAAGCGGTTGCCATAACAAGCTAACATTTTCGATGATGTACGCTTTTTCTGAAAACTTCATTTTGCCCGTATCGCACGACGAGGTCGTTCACGGCAAAAAGTCGCTTATAGATAAAATGCCCGGCGAATATGCCGATAAATTCGCAAATCTACGTGCGTTTATGGGCTATATGTATTCGCATCCCGGCAAAAAACTCAATTTTATGGGTAGCGAAATAGGGCAGTTTAAAGAGTGGGCTTACAAAGAAAGCGAAGAATTCTTTTTGTTGGATTACGAAGCCCATAAAAAATATTTTCAATTTATTAAAAAACTAAACAAGTTTTACGCGCAAACACCCGCTTTTTACGAGATAGAAAAATCGTGGGAGGGCTTTAACTGGCTTGTTGCGGACGATAAAAACAATAACGTTTTGGCTTACGAGCGTATCTCGAAAAACGGCGAACGCGTTCTTGCGATAATAAACTTTTCGGGTACGGACCAAAAAGATTATCGCATAGGCACGGGTAAAGGCAAGTTTAAGGTCGTGTTCGATTCCGATTTGGCGGGCTTCGGCGGCAACGCCACGTTCGCGCACAGAAATTACGCGGCAAAGCGCATTCCGTCGCACGGAAGAAAACATTCTATCGCCGTAAACATAGCGCGCCTTTCGTTTATGTATTTGATAAAAGTGGAATAAGGTCGATAAAATCGGAATAAAGAACGGTCGTTTTTAACGAATAAAAGCAATCGTTCGCTAAATAAATGTGTAAAAAATATATAAGGAGTTAAAAGATGCTTGCAAAAAAAGAATGCGTCGCAATGCTTCTTGCCGGGGGGCAAGGCAGCAGGCTTTACGCTTTAACTACGCGGATAGCTAAACCCGCGGTGCCGTTCGGGGGAAAATATCGCATAATAGATTTTCCGCTTTCGAACTGCATAAATTCGGATATAGACACGGTAGGCGTTCTTACCCAATACCAACCGCTCGTTTTAAACGACTATATCGGCAACGGGCAGCCGTGGGATTTGGACAGAATGTACGGCGGGGTTCACATACTTTCGCCTTATCAGGCAAAGCACGGCTCGGAATGGTATAAAGGAACGGCTAACGCGATTTACCAAAACCTTTCGTTTATAAAAAATTACGATCCCGAATACGTTCTTATTCTTTCCGGCGACCATATTTACAAAATGAATTACGCCGCCATGCTTGCCGAACATAAAAAATGCGACGCGGACGTAACCGTTGCCACCATAAAGGTTCCTATGAGCGAAGCTTCGCGTTTCGGTATAGTAAACACGGGCGAAGGCGGGCGCATTGTTCAGTTCGAAGAAAAACCCGAAAAACCAAAAAACGATTTGGCGTCGATGGGAATATACATTTTTAAAGCCGAAATGCTTTATAAATATCTCGAAGAAGACGAGGCGAATCCGCAAAGCCATAACGACTTCGGCAAGGACGTTTTGCCGAAAATGCTCGCGGACGGCAAAAACATGCACGCCTACGTGTTTAACGGATATTGGAAGGACGTGGGTACTATAAATTCGCTTTACGAAGCAAATATGGACTTGCTCGGCGATAAACCGGAATTCGATATTACCGACCAAAATTGGAAAATTCATTCGCGCAATCCTATAGCGCCTCCGCATTATATAGGCGAAAACGGGCGCGTTGTCGGCAGTATAGTCGCGCTGGGTTGCGAAATTTACGGCGCGGTAGAAAACTCTATACTTTCGGCTAACGTAACCGTAGAAGAAGGCGCGGAAGTTATAGGTAGCGTAATTTTCAGCGGTTGCACTATCAAAAAAGGCGCGAAAATAATCAACTGCATAATAGACGAAAACGTAACCGTAGGCGCAAACGCCGTAGTCGGCGGCGAGGAAACGCCCAAAAAGATAACCGTTTTAGGCAGAGGCGTTAACGTTTCGCCCAAGACAAAAATCAAAAGCGGCGATATGATCGAGGGGGATATGTAATATGGACGCTTTAGGTATAATTTTTTCTAATATACATGACGGAAACGTGCCCGAACTTACCGTAGGACGCACTATGGCGTCTATTCCGTTTTGCGGAAGATACAGACTTATCGATTTCGCGCTGTCTAACATGGTTAACAGCGGACTTACTAAAGTAGGCGTAATAACAAAAAGCAATTATCGCTCGCTTATGGATCACGTGGGTAGCGGTAAAGATTGGGACTTGGCTCGCCGTCACGGCGGCTTGATAATACTTCCGCCTTTCGGCGTGCAAGAAAGCAACAAGCTTTATTCCACTCGATTAGAAG
>CAZNKA010000067.1:0-4364 GCA_964573495.1 uncultured Acidiphilium sp.
TTAGTTTCGGACGAATTTCCGCAGTAAATCTAACGCGAGCCGTTTTTTTCGGATAAACTCCGTTTTAAAAACGCGCGCAATTCGGATAAGTTAGGCGAAGTTAAAATAGGAATTATTTCGGCAATTTGTTCGGGCGGCAAATCCCACCACTTAAACTCGAGCAAAAGCGAAGTAAGCTCCTCGTCGAACCGAGCGCGAACGACGCGCGCGGGATTTCCGACCGCCACCGTATACGGCGGAATATCGCTTGCGACCATGCTGTTTTTGCCTATAATCGCGCCGTCGCCTATCGTAACGCCGGGCATTACGGTTACGTTTTCTCCGATCCAAACGTCGTTACCGACGACCGTATCGCCCTTGACTTGCAAATTTTCGCACGAAGGATAATCTTGCTGCCAACCCGTCATATAAAACGGAAAAGTGGTAGCGCAGTTGCGCTGATGATTGGCTCCGTTCATAGTAAAATTAACGCCCGCCGCAATCTGGCAAAATTTGCCGATTATAAGTTTATCGCCCAAAAAATCGTAGCGATGAGTCACGTGCTTACTAAAAAACACGTCGCTGAAATACGAATAATCGCCCGCAATTATGCCGTTTCCTTTTAGCGTGGGTTTGATATTCGTAACCGTTTTGCAATCTTTTACGGGAAATATCGCGTTAGGATCGGGAATTTTATTCATGGCGCAAAGCTCCTTTTATATCCGTAGTATAAAAATGCGGCGCAAAAAACGCCGCATTAAAAGCATAAATTCTTAAGCCATTTCGGAAAAATTGGAATCCGTTAGCGTAAATTCGACGGTTTTTTCGCTTCCGCCGCGCAAGACGGTCATTTTTATCGTTTGATTCGGGCGCGCGTTAAGCATTGCATCGATCATTTGATATCTTCTGGTTACGGTGTAAGTTTTTTCGCCAACGGTAAGAGTTTTGATAACGTCGCCTACCACGAACTTTTCGCTCGCCGCGGAAGACGTTATTTCGCCTACGGCAACCACTTCGGTAATTTTAGTCGTTCTAGTAAGCGGGTCGTATACGGAAGACGAGGACGAAATAGACAAATTTATACCCATAAACGCCTTTTGGGGGTGAACGCCGAGTTTTTCGCTGACGGAATATTGCCATAAAACGTTTTCGACGACGCCTTTTACCGTGGCCACGGGAATCGCGTAACCTATGTTTTCCATACTGTCTTCAACGACTTTCGCGTTTACTATTCCTATAAGCTCGCCGTTACCGTTGAACAAGCCGCCGCCCGAGTTACCGGGGTTAACGGCGCAATCCACGCGCATGCAGCGGAAAGTTATTTCGGTCTTTTCGTCTGCGCCGGTCATCGTGATAAATTCGGAATCCTTACTGACTATGCCGAGAGACGCAGCCATTCCGCCGCCTCCCGGATTCCCTATAGCTATAGCGGTAGAACCCGCAACGACGTCTATATCTTCGCTGATTTTTACGGCGTGAGCATCGCTGTTTTTTAAAATATCGTTATCCGTAACGCGAAGTACGGCTATATCGTAAGTCATGCTGCCGCCGACGTATTCGGCTTCGATTGCGTAATCGAAAGTAGAATCCGTCACACTGCCCGGATTTTCGTAAGTTCCTTCCATTCCGTAAAGAAAAACTTCTATTTTATCGGCTATTTTGTCGGTTTGTACGCTGTCCGCGTCGTAAACCACGTGATAGTTCGTTATAACGTAGGCGTTGCCGTTTTCGCGGTCTACGCTATAAAACACGCCCGCGCCGCGCGCACTGGTTTCTTGCGTAGTTAAGCCGTAACGCGACGCGACATACACGGTAAACGTGCTTTTTATGGTTACTACGGCACCTAAATTTTCGTTTATGGCGGCGGAATAATCGGTGCCGATGCCGCCGCCCAAATATTTTTCGACGAATTCTAAATAACTTCCGTCGTATCCGCGGGCTACCGCTTCGTCGTAAAGGTCGCCGGCGGTTATAGCGGCATTGGTGCCGTCTTTGCCGTCTTTTCCGCTCGCGCCCGTTTCGCCTTTAAGAGATTCGAGCCATTCGGCTTCGGTGCCCGAAAAACCGTTTTTAACCGCTATATCGTAAGCGCTTAAGCCTTCGCCGCACCCGACGGCACAAAATGCCATCACTATCGAAAGCATTGCTACCGCAAGTGTTTTTACAAATTTTTTCATACATACTCCTTTAATTGCCGCCTAAGCGGAATTACCCTTCGGCGCGATTATCTTGCACCGAATTTCATATTTTTTTATTCTTCAGCGAATACATTATACCCTAAAAAAGTTAAAATTTAGTTAACTATTCGGCAGAAACGGCAAAAATTTCACCGTTCTTGCAAAAAACGACCGGGCGCTCCGAAAAGGCGCGCATACTTTTAAAAATCGAACGACCGAAATTAAAACCGCAAGTATAAATCACGCCTATAATAATAAGGTTTCAACCATAATTATACCCTACTTTAAGAATAATATCAAGTTTTTAATAGGTTTTTTCATCAAAAAAAATAAGGCGAAAAACCGTTTGCCGCTTTACAAACGCATGCTTTTTATGATATAATGTTAGAAAATAACGATTAAAACGATTTCGGCGCGCAAAAAACGCGCGCGGGGGTGTAATATATGTTCGATTTTTTTACTAAGGCAGAACCGAAAAAGAAAAACGAAAAAAACGAATCGGGTTTTTCTTCGAGCGAACGCCGTTCTTTAAACTTTAATCAAAACACGGGCGAAGAATCCGCCGCGGGCGGCTATCGCGTGGTTTTGCCGCGCTCTTTCGAAGACGTTTCTTCTATAATAGACCTTCTTTCGATAAATAAGCCAGTAATAGTAAACCTAAAAGAACTGCGCGACGATACAGCTCAGCGCGTTTTGGACATGCTTTGCGGCGCCGTTTGCGCGCTTAAAGGCGGCGTTTACGAGCTTGAAAAAAACATCTACGTTTTCTCGCCCGATTCGATAAGCTCCAACTAATAAAAAGCCTTAATTAGCCCCGCAAAAGTGCCGATAATCGACCTATAGCGGGGTTTTTATTTTTTAAAGCCGCTTATGCGATTTAGCCTTGCCCTTTATCGCTTAGCTAAATTTTCGCTTGACTTAGCGTATTTTAATTTGGTGGCGTTTCCGCCGCGAATATGTTTTTCGCTAAAGTTTTTTTCTAGAGTACTCCTTACTTCTTTATATAAAGGCTCGTTTATAAAAAGCAAACGTTCGGTTACGTCTTTATGTACGCACGACTTGCTTACGCCGAACTTTTTAGCCGTCGCGCGCACGGTTGCACCCGTTTGAGCGACATACCGCCCTTCCTTAATTACTCTATCGGATAAAGAAAAAAGCATAAACTTATCTCACGATTTATGTTTATGCTTGTTTTTTTATTTTTTGCGTTTTTTCGTGTTTTTTGCACACTTTGCGCCTTTTCGATTGTCGCGCCTTTCCGCGTTTTTTACGCACTTTGCACCTTTTTTTACGTTTAGGCTTTTTTACCGCGAAAAATATTCGGAAATCAAAAAATTAAAGTTCGCGATAGAGTTTTTCGCCGTTCTTTTTAAAAAGAAGCAAAATTGCAACGAGCACCGCAACGGTCATCGCCGCGTTGACAGCCCACGCAACGTAATAGCTCTTTAAAAGAATTATGCACAGCGCGACTATAATGCCGTAAGGCAAAATTATAAGCATACCGATTATGGCGCAAACGTTTGCGGCTCCGCCGCGTTTTATCGCCTCGGCGGGGTTTTTCCAATCTAAGAACGGTATTTTTAAGTTTACGTACAACCCGAACGCGTTGGCGGTTATTCCGTAAAGGATTAAAAACGCAAGCGCGGCTATTATTTCGAACGCTCTGCAACCGAAGGCTATTCCCAAAAGGAGCTCGGCAGCCGCCGTGAGCGGAAGCGAAATGAGCAATCCTAAAATAAGTTTGGGTTTTAAAAAGTCGCGATAAGTAAGCGGCAAGCTTTTTATTATCCACACAGATTTACCTTCGAGCGAAACAGCGGAAGACGTATAAGTGGAAACGCTTACGAAAAACACCGGAATAAAAGGCAACGCCCCGCGGAAATAAAATAAAAACTCGCTCGCGCCAATTCCCGATTCTTCTTCGGCAAACCCTTCTAAAATCGAAGAAACTCCGCCGCTTACGTATAAATAAACGACCATGGCAAGCGTTAAAACGGGTCCCATAAGCTGATTTATCACCGCGCCCGGGGTGGCTGCCCACGTTTTAATTTCGCGCCGTAAGGTGCATTTTAAAAGCGAGCTTTGTTTTTGCTCCTTCATTTTAAAATTTCCGCCGGCGCGCTTAGCCAAAATAAGAGTGTTTATTTCTTTATAGTATTTTGCGACGAAAGCGTAATAAATCGCGCTTACGGCAATAGGCGCGAACAC
>CAZNKA010000067.1:4464-7254 GCA_964573495.1 uncultured Acidiphilium sp.
AGCAAAAAAACGTATACGTACGCGCTTTTCGCAAGGGCTACGTATATCGGTCGAATAGGAAAGGACATAACCGTTTCGTAATCTTTTCCGCCGAAAACCGTTCCGTTGGCGGCGGTTATGGAAAACATGAACGCGATTATCAAATAAAAAGTTATAAAAACGCCTAAAATCGAATATACCGGGACTTCCGTTTCGCTTAAAACCATTGCAAACAAAAACGAATAAAGCGCGGACATTCCCGCCGCAAAAAGCGCTATTATCGCTAAAACAGCTATGCTCACGCCGATTTTTGCTTTGGTTTTTTTACCGTTTTTATTCTTTTTATCCGCATTAAACGTTCCGCCTATAAGGCGCAAAAGCTCGCATTTTAATATGGCGAAAAAAGCGTTCATTTTACAAACTCTCCCCCGCTAAAAACACGCTTTCGAGCGATTCGTCGCCGATTACGTCTTCGGTTCTGCCCGCAGCGATAAGCTGCCCGCCCTTAATTATCGCTATTTTATCGCAGAGTTTTTCTGCGACTTCTAATACGTGAGTGGAAAAGAATACCGCCGCGCCGCCGTCGCACAGTTCGCGCATGATTTTTTTCACTTCGAAACTGGCTTTCGGATCAAGCCCTACGAAAGGCTCGTCGAGCACCAAAAGCTTAGGCGAATGTAAAAGCGCTCCTATTATGGCTAGTTTTTGTTTCATTCCGTGCGAATAAGAAGATATTAAATCGCCTAACGCCGCGGTTATTTCGAAAATTTGCGCGTATTTTTGTATTTTTTGTGTGCGAACCTCTTGCGGGACCCCGAAAACGTCGCCCAAAAAGTTTAAATATTGTATTCCGTTTAAATGCTCGTACAGCTCCGGATTATCCGGAATATACGCGGTAACTTTTTTACATTCGAGCGGTTCGTGCTTTACGGAATGTCCGTCGATAAAAATATCGCCGCCTTCAAAATCGAGCACGCCCGTAACAGCCTTTATGGTAGTCGACTTTCCCGCGCCGTTATGCCCGATAAATCCGTAAATATCGCCCGCTTCGACGCAAAGGCTTAAATTATCGACGGCACGCTTACCGCCTTTGTAAATTTTGGTTAGATTTTTAATTTCAAGCATAAGTAATCTCCTTATCTTTTTATCGTTAAAATCGTGTAAAGCTACAGCCGAAAGTGCAGATAATCGACCCATAGCCGCACTTTTAATTAAAAATTCAAAGTTTTTTCGTTTATAAACGCCTGCGGTTTATCCGAACCGAAAGCCAGATAGGCAAAAGTTTTTATAGGCGAATAATAATCGCACGAACCGGGATTTACAAACAAAATTCCGTCGTCTTCGACTATTTCAGGCAGATGAGTATGCCCGTATATCACCACGCCGCACCCCTGCTCTTGCGCCCTAAGCTTAAGCCGCGTAAGCCCCGAACGAACGCCGTAACAATCGCCATGCGTTAAAAACACGCGTAAGCCCTCGACTTCGACGACTTGCTCCGCCGGATAAACGGCGTAATCGTTATTGCCTTTTACCGCGTAAAATTCGCCTTTAATTTCTTTAGGCGAAAAAGTCTGAGCGCCGTCGCCGGCAAAAAACGCGCCGTCGTTTTCGTTTATGAGCGGTAAAAGTTTATCAAACGCGCCGCGATTGCCGTGAATATCCGAAAAAACGATATAACTTTTCATATATAAACTCTTTAAAACTTTTCGGCAAAGGCTTCCAGCGCACGGGCGCGATGGCTGACCGCGTTTTTTTCAGCCGCCGAAGCTTCGCCGAACGATTTTTTTAAATCGTAAGAATAAAAAAGCGAATCGTAGCCGAACCCGCCTTCGCCGCGCGGTTCCGTTAAAATTTCGCCTTCGGTTTTGCCGAAAACGCAAAAACGTTCGCCCTTTTCGCTTATAAAAGCAAGGCAACATTCGAAATAGGCGCGCCTATCGGTTACGCCTTGCAAATTTTTTAGCAGCAGCGCGTTACATTCGCTCGAAGTCGCATTTTCGCCCGCGTAGCGCGCGCTGAATACGCCCGGCGCGCCGTTTAAAGAATAAACGCATAAGCCGCTGTCGTCCGCAAGCACGTTTGCTCCCGTCTTTTTATAAATTTCTTCGGCTTTTATAAAAGCGTTTTGCTCGAAAGTAGTTCCGTTTTCTTCAGCCGTTTGAACTAAATTTTCGTCTTTAAGCCCGACAACTTCGAATTCATCGCCGAGCATTTGCTTAAATTCGTTAAGCTTGCCCGCGTTGCAGGTTGCTATGATTATTTTTTGCATAAAAATCCTCTTTTTTTGGCGTGCGCTTAATAAAAATTATGCTTAAAAGCTTATAAAGTACGCAAAAAAGCTTTCACTTCGTCGGTTATTCTAAAACTTTCAATCGATTTTCTTATAGCTTTTTTTAAAACGAAGCCGCTTAAAGCCCCGCTTGTGAAATAAGGTAAAATTTGCTTTTGATTTTTGCACAGCGCGGTTGCGAAATACCAAGCCTGCATCATATTCACGTAATAATCGTCCGTTTTTATCGCGGCGACCGCGTCGGCATATTCGGGCTTGAAATTTTCACCTAAATAATAACGCATAAAACAGCCTATCGCGTAGCGTTTAACGAAGGCTTTTTCGGAAGAGAGCCAACCGTAAACGAAGGGCAAAAGCTCGCTTTCATGCGATTTAAACGCTTTGGGAACGGTTTGGTCGCAAGTAGCCCAATTATCTATATGCGGCAAAAATTCGTTTAGAGCGGCAACCGCTTCGTTAAAATCTTTTATTTCGGCTATTATAAATCCGTGCAAATTATTTTCTTCGAAATATTCGTGCGG